>CALMWO010000055.1 GCA_937873805.1 uncultured Hyphomonadaceae bacterium | reverse complement strand
GATCGAGGAGGAGAGCCACGACGCCGAGACCCTGAACCTCGGCGACCTCGGCAACATCGACGCCGACGACAGCGGCATCACCACGTCATACCGGCCGTGCACGATCACACCCGGCAGGTCGCCAAACTTCTCGGCCTGGTCCAGCAGCCAGCCATCGGAATCGAAGAAGCCCTTGTTGTGGAAGTAATGGCACTCGATCCGTGCGAAGGCGTCGAGGAAGTCAGCTTCATCGAAGCGGGGCGGGCGCTGTTTGGGTCCCTGGATCGACAGCGTCTCGCCTTCCCAGCGGGCCCATGCAGCCGCGGCTTCAGCGCGGGCCGAGGCATTCTTACCGGTGAGACGCTTGTAGAACGCCTTGAGCAGGTCATCCCGCTCGGCTTCCGGGATTGGCTGGACGTAGCGGTCGAACGCATCCGGGAAAAGGTTGCTGGCGCCATCCTGATAGAACCAGCGGATCTCGCTCTCCTTGAGCAGGAACACGCCGCGCAGCATCAGGCCCATCACATGTTTGCGGTGCATCGCCGTGTAGGCGAGTGCGAGGGTGGAGCCCCACGATCCGCCGAACACGACCCACTTCTTGATGCCGAGGTGTGTCCGCAGCGTCTCAATGTCGCGTACCAGATCCCACGTCGTGTTTTCACGCAGTTCGGAGTGGGGTGTCGAGCGTCCGCAACCACGCTGGTCGAACAGGATGATGCGATAGCGGCGTGGGTCGAAGAACCGGCGCATCTCGGGGCTGGAGCCGCCGCCCGGGCCGCCATGCAGCGCAACCACTGGCAAACCGTCAGGATGGCCGCTTTCCTCCCAATACAGCTCGTGAAGCGAGCTGACGGCAAGGCGGCCTGTCTTTCGTGGCTCAAGCGAGGGATAGAGCGTGCGGCGGGGTCTGTCTTCGTTCATTGTTGCTTCATCTACCGGGCATCAGTCTAACGTCAAACCAATTCAGCCGGACGCTCGCCTTTTGCAGGCGAGCTGCTTATAACAGACTGACTTGCCACGAACTTTCGGGATTGGGTTCGGTGTTGAGATCTGTAGTTCTTCTTGCGTTCGTCTCTGTAGCCCCTCTGGCAGGCTGCGCGACCGTTTCGGTCTACGAGCCTGTTGCGGCCGAGATTTCCCTCACTGAAGATCAGTCCATGCTGCGCAAGCTGGCGGACGCCTATTGCAAGGACGCCCGTGACAAGGGGCTGGCGACGGGCGAAGCGAGCCTGACGGCGTTGGCCGACATGCTGACAGGCAAGGAATCGAGCGCAGGCTCCTACTGGAAGCGGATTGGCGCAGATCGTTCCGCCCCGGCTTCGGTGGTCAGCCGTGTGCGTTCCGACATGAGCGTTTCGGCCAAGGGTCTTGCCGATCTCGATGTCATGGCGCGGTCGCTCATGGCGTCCAGCAAGCCGACGCGATCGGATGTCTCCGAGTTCGAGCGGGCATTGATCCATGCCCGGCAAGCGCGTGATTCCTATTCCGACGCACTGGCGCAGGTGAACAAGCGGTCCGATCGTGAATACCAGATCACGCTTGAGCTTACCCCGCTCGACGATGTGTTGAGCAAGGCGCGCGACACGGCCGACGAACTCGCCGCGTCCAGAGCCGATGACCTCTCCGCGGGCATCGCCGCGAACTAGGCTGCCTCAATCATTCGTCCTGAATATCGTCGCTGCGCGACAGCTTCGGCGCCGTCGCTGCGGACAGGCCCAGCAGCAGCCAGCCGACGATGAACGCCACGCCCCCCGCAGGGACAAGGAAGGTCAGGCTGTCGAATGGCGTTGGCGCGCCGGGGATGCCCGCGAGCATGATCTTCCCGATCTGGATGCCTGAGAACATCACGACACTCAGGATGAATGCCCAGCCGCTGGCGAGTTGCAGGCGGCTGCGGAATGGCATGATGGCGGCGACCACGGCCGCCAGCGTGTGAACGAAGCCGTAGAGCATGGCGCTCTGCCATTGCTTGTTGGCGTCGATCGGCACCGTGTGAGCGCCGGCAGCGCCGGCCGCGACAAGCAGCAGACCCAGTAGCGCCGCAGCAACAATGATCGCGCGCATTCGCCCTCCAAAGGGAACCTCCGCCTTTCTAGCAGGTAAAGATCGGGGCTTGCGAGGAGGGCGACTGATTTCCACCAATCATATGTTGCAACCGGTAAGCGAACTCCGTCGCCGCCTAGTCGTGTTTGGTGTTTGCTACACACTTATACTGTAACATTTGAAGATGACCGGCATTTCCACAAGATTTCAGGTAGATACGGCCGCGAACGGAAAGCAGGTTCTTTCCGTTGCGGGCGAATGGACGGTGTGGACCGTCGCGCTGGTTGAAGAAAAACTTCGCAATACGAAGATCGCTTATGACGCGATCCTCGACGTGTCCGCGCTCGAGAAGATCGACACGTCAGGCGCCTATCTGATCGACCGGGCGCTTGGTGCGCTGGAAGGCATCGACGACCCTATCGAGATCCGGGGCGAGCATCCCACGATCGAGCGGCTGCTGGGCAAGGTCCGCAAGGCGAGCCCTGCTGCTCCGCCAGACCCGATCCACCCGCCCGGCTTTATCGCGCTGCTTGATCGCGCGGGTCATGGCGCGGTCAACGCATGGCAGGAACTTCTCGGTCTTCTGTCCTTCATCGGCGAGACGATGGCGACGCTGGGCCGGCTTGCCGCCAATCCGCGTCGGATCCGCTGGAAGTCGGTTGTGGCGATCATGGAAGAGGCAGGGCTCGATGCGCTGCCCATCGTCTGCTTCCTGTCGTTCTTCATCGGCCTGGTCATTGCCTTCATCGGGGCAAACCTGCTGGCGATGTTCAACGCATCGGTGTTCACCGTCGAGCTTGTCGGCATCGGCATGTTGCGCGAGTTCGGCGCGGTGCTGACGGCTATCCTGCTGGCGGGGCGGACGGACAGCGCCTTCACGGCGCAGATCGGCGCCATGAAGATGCGTCAGGAGATCGACGCGATGCGTACGATCGGCCTCGACCCGATGGAGGCGCTGGTTGCGCCGCGCCTGATCGCGCTCGTGCTGATGACGCCGCTGCTGACGTTCGCTGCCACGATCTCCGGCATTGGCGGCGGCCTCATTGCAGCGTGGACCGCCATGAATATCTCGCCGCAGATGTTCATCTCGCGCTTCCAGGAAGTGGTGCCGCCGCAGCACTTCTGGGTCGGCATCGCCAAGGCGCCGGTGTTTGCACTCGTCGTCGCGATGATCGGTTGCCGGCAGGGCATGCTGGTTGAGGGCGATGTCGTTTCGCTTGGCCGTCGCACGACCTCCGCGGTTGTGCAGGCCATCTTCATGGTGATCGCGCTCGATGCGATGTTCGCCGTCCTCTACTACATGTTGAACGTATGAGCTTCGACGCCGCCACCGCCAATCGGAAGGCCGCGCCTGAGGGTGAGGACGACGCGATCATCCGCGTGCGAGGTCTCACCAATCGCTTCGGGTCGATGACGATTCATGAGGACCTCGATCTCGATGTGAAGCGGGGCGAGGTGCTGGGCATTATCGGCGGATCGGGGACGGGCAAGTCTGTCCTGTTGCGCTCCATTGTCGGTCTGCACACCCCGAATGCGGGTCAGATCGAGGTGTTTGGCCAACACGTGGGCAAGCTTTCGCGCGACGAGCGAATAAAGGTCGAGCGCCGCTGGGGTGTCATGTTCCAGGACGGTGCGCTGTTCTCGACCATGACCGTGCGCGAGAACGTGATGGCGCCCATGGTGGAACACACGAAGATTCCGCCGGCGCTGATGAGCGAGTTGGCGGATCTCAAGCTGCGCCTTGCGGGCCTTGAACTCGAGGCGGCGCCCAAGCGTCCGGCTGATCTTTCGGGCGGTATGCGCAAGCGGGCGGCCCTCGCGCGGGCCATTTCGCTAGATCCCGAGCTCCTGTTTCTCGACGAGCCTACGGCTGGCCTTGATCCGATCGGCGCCGCAAAATTCGACGAACTTGTCCGTTCACTGAGCAGAGCCATGGGGTTAACCGTATTCCTTGTAACCCATGATCTCGACACGCTGGCTGCAACCTGCGACCGCATTGCGGTGTTGAGTGACGGCAAGGTGCTTGCAATTGGTCCACTGGATGAGGTCCGTAAAAACGATCATCCGTGGATTCAGGAATACTTCTCCGGCCCGCGTGGCCGGGCGGCAGTGAGATAGGCCATGGAAACCAAGGCCAATTACGTTCTGATCGGCGCCTTCGTGCTGCTTGCAGCGGGGGCGTTGGCGCTGTTCACGCTGTGGATCGCTGGCAATCCGCTGAACCGCAGTTTTGCCGACTACGACGTCATTTTCGAAGGTCCCGTCAACGGCCTGACCGAGGGCGGCGAGGTCCGTTTCAACGGCATCAAGGTCGGCGAAGTGCAGACGCTGAGGCTGGATCGCGAAGACCCGAACAAGGTTGTCGCGCACATCCGCATCGATGCGCAGACGCCGGTTCGCACCGACTCGGTGGCGCAGCTCAACTTCATGGGCATCACCGGCGTCACCTTCATCCAGATTCTCGCGGGCGATCCGAAGAAGCCGCTGCTGACCCCGGTCAATGGCGTGACGCCGCAGATTTTCACGAGCCGCACGCTGGTCGACGAGCTCTTTCAGGGCGGGCAGGATCTGCTTGGCGTATCGGGAGACACGATCAAGAAGATCAACGAGATGCTCTCGGAAGAGAACCTCGCGCACCTGACGCAGACGCTGGCGAGCATCGATCGCGTTGCGGCCAAGATTGCTGAAGATGATGGTCTGGTGGATTCCGCGACAGCCGCGCTGAAGACGATCAACACTGCTGCCGTGGCGCTGGAAGGCGCGGCGAAGGCGGTTGATACGGCGGCCAATTCGATCGGCAAGGATGTGAACTCGCTGGCGACGGATGCATCGACCGCGCTGGCTGAACTCGAGCCTGTTCTGAAAGACGCGCGCACCGCCATGGGCAACGTCAACGGCGCGGTCTCGCAGATCAACACGAACCTCACGCCTGCCGCCACGACGGCGATCCAGCAGATCGGCCATGCGGCGTCCGACATCCAGTCCATGATGATCCGCCTGCAAGGCCTGCTTGCGCAGATCGAGCAGGATCCCAGCCGGTTCGTCTATCAACAGCCGCCGCCGGTCGAGCGATAGAGGTTCGTCATGAGAACGCAGATTCTTGCTCTCACTCTTGCTTCGATGCTCAGCCTCGGCGGGTGCGTGTCCGTTCTGCCGACGCCGATCATTCCGTCGGCGCTGATCTCGTTGCCCGCTGACCGTGCCGTTGCGCCGGCTGATGCGCTGCAGGCGGATGTGGCTGTGTATTTTCCCGAAGCATCGCGCGCGTTTTCTGGTGCGGATATCGCGGTTCGTGACAACCAGGAGCTGATCTACCTGTCCGACGTACGCTGGGCCGATACGGGGCCGGCGCTTCTTCAGGGTGCGGTCGTCAACTCGCTGACCAAAGCCGGCGGACCGGGCAGGGCGGCGCCGGGGCAACTCGGTGCGCAGACGGATTATGACCTGCGCTGGCGGATCATCGACATGTCGGTCAGCAAGGCGAATGCGCCGGTTCGCATCGAAGTGCAGGCGAGCATTCTTGATTCCGGAACGCGCCGGATGATTGCCCAGCAGAGCTTCTCTACAGAGGGGGCGCCCTCGGACGGTTCGGC
>CALMWO010000054.1 GCA_937873805.1 uncultured Hyphomonadaceae bacterium | reverse complement strand
AGTGGCAGCGTCAGTGCGCGGCTCCAATAGCCAATATCGAAAAGCCTATTCACGTCCGCCCCTGCTCGACCCGCCCACCCGGCCGGTTGGCCGATTCCATTCTCAAGGCACCTGACCGCGTCGAGCGGAAAATAGCCATAGGCGAAGGCTTAGTCTTCCAGTTCCCATGCCACCGAGTGGTGTTCGTGGACGATGACCCATTCGCCTTCGATCTTGTTGTAGCAGACCGTGAGGCGGATCGGCTTTTCGACCTCTGACGGGGTCGAGCCGACGCAGCGCACGAGGCAATGGCTGAAAGCCACATCGGCGCCTGCCGTTATGGAAAGATCGCTTGGCTCGAAGACGCCGCCCGGCCCGAACCACGGGAAGAAATTTTCCCAAATGTCGCGATACTCATCGATGCCGTTCAGCTGGGGCGGATCGGCGACGTCGAACATCACGACATCATCATCGTGCGGATCGGTGACGCCATCAATGTTGCGCGTCTGGACCGCCTTGATCCAGCCCTCGAACACGCGACGGACTGCGGAGACATTCTGTGGGTCGCCGGTCTCGTTGGTCATGTCTGTCTCCCCGTGATTTCAGGCGTGGTTCAGGTGGTGGCGTTACAGGCGGCGGAACAGTGCGGCGCGGAACAGGCGCCAGCGTTTCGACAGTGGTGAGCGGGGCTCGTCTTGTCCCCCAACAATCGCGAGGTGGAGGATGGCAGGCCAGAGCGTCGACGGCAGCTTGCGCGCAGAAGCCCTGGCGGCTGTCCAGCGCGCGGTCGCATCAGCCAGTTCAGCGGCCATGGCGATACGAGCTTCTCCAACCTGCGAAAGCAGCGCGATGTGCTCAGGCGTCGCCTTCGGATCGAGCGCAAGACCAGCCAGCTACGCGAGCGATCCTTCGGTCGCGAGGTGACGCGCTTCATGCTCACCGCCAGCCGTATGACCGCCATGAAGATGATCGTCCAGAATATCGTCGAAGCGATCTATCAGTTCGTTGATCGGCGCGATGAGGTCGGGGCGATCTTTTGTGACCCGCGCAAGCTCCTCCGCGAGATCGTGACGGCGCAGCGGCGCCTTGCCGGCTACCTGCTCGATCGTCTCGCGCCACCACTGGACGCGAATCTTGCCCAGCATCGGCTCCTTGGTGTGGAGCGTGCGCTGAAGCTCCTGATTGAGCAGGTAAAAGGCGACAAGGCGCTCCCTGCCGTCTGGCAGGGCATAACGCGTCGCAAGCCAGCGGTCTTCGTCCGTCCGCTTCAGGCGGTCGTCGAATTCCTCCACCTCTGCGAGGGGGGCGCTTGCAAGATTTGCCTTATTGGACGTATCGCTCATGTTCAAATTCAGATCCGAGGCCCTATTTCAGAGCCTGCAGAGATAAAACGAGAGGGTATTTCATGGCTTTCACGCTTCCCGCACTGCCTTACGCCCGTGACGCCCTGGCGCCGCATATCTCCGAAAACACGCTCAACTTCCATTATGGCAAGCACCATCAGGCCTATGTGGACAACCTGAACAAGCTGGTTGCCGGCACGCCGCTGGAAAACGCACCGCTTGAGGAAGTCGTCAAGCAGAGCTGGGCCGAGAAGAAAACCCCGATCTTCAACAATGCCGGCCAGGTCTGGAACCACACCTTCTACTGGCACTCCATGAAGCCCCAGGGCGGCGGCAAGCCGACGGGCCTGATCGCCGACAAGATCAACAAAGACTTCGGCTCGTTCGACGAGTTCAAGGCCAAGTTCGCCGAAGCCGGCACGACGCAGTTCGGTTCGGGCTGGGCCTGGCTGTCGCTCAAGGACGGCAAGCTCGTCGTCTCCAAGTCGGGCAATGCCGAAACGCCGCTGACCGAAGCCGGGGTTACTCCGCTGATAACCATGGATGTCTGGGAGCACGCCTATTACCTGGATTACCAGAACCTCCGCCCCAAATACATCAACACTTTCCTCGATGAACTGGTGAACTGGGACCACGCCAACCAGGCGCTCTCGGACGCGAAGTAGGCCCGTATAGCCCGCGCTTCGATCAGTTTGATTAGCGCGGGTTAGCGGTTTCGAGACGTTTTTGTGGCGTATTTGACCCGTCGGACCCCGGACTGAACCGGGGCCGCGGGTGGTGAATTTGCTGCGATGATGATCGTCCCTGATACGGGTTCCGAGACTGCTGCCCGCCGTGCGCAACCCGCCAGCGCCAGCCTGCTGGAAGCCGCCATCGAGCGCGGCGGACTGCATCCGTTTTTCCACGCCAAGGTTGCGATGAGCACGCGCAAGATCGTCGGCGTCGAAGCGCTGGCGCGCATCGCGACGCCGCAGATGGGCTTTGCCTCGCCCGCCGCTTACGT
>CALMWO010000053.1 GCA_937873805.1 uncultured Hyphomonadaceae bacterium | reverse complement strand
AAATCGACATGGATCACATTTGGCCGCGTCGGCTCCGCGATTTCTTCCATCTCGTCCGCCGCGTCGGGATCTTCGACGCGCAGCACGCGGGCGCCGGGGAAGACGCGCAGAGCTTCAGCCACGCGCGGATGGGCTTCGATGGCTGCCTGCTTCTCGCGGCCGCGGCGGTCGCGAAGCTCCCGGGTGCTTTCCAGCGCACCATCGCCGGACTGCATGACTTCCCATTCGACGCCTGAAACCTGCTCGAGCCAGTCCTTGATCTTCTGCGAAAGGTTGGCGGGCGTGCCGGGCGCCGCTGTATAGTTGAAATGCCCGAAGTCGATCTCCGCCGGCCGCACGAACCGCTCGATCTCGTATTTCAGCGAGATTTCCCGCCGCGCCTCCAGCTCCGCAATGATCTCGCGCAGAGACGACATGCGCACAACCTGGTGATGCTCATCGTCATGCGCCTGAGGCGCCACAGCAGTTGCGATCGGCGCCTCAACCAGCGCCGGCTCACGTTCAGGCTGGGACTTTGGGGGCGACACAGCGGCCCCACCCGCCAGAAGCCGCATGGCATCTTCCGGCGGCGGCAGGCCCGCAGCAGCAGCCAGCCTCAGCACAACCATCTGCGCCGCAGCCGGCGGATCCGGCGCCCGCGCACAGTCCTCGAAACCCTGCAGCAGCAAACGCCACATCCGCGCCGATTGCGCCGGCGAAAGCTGCGCGGCCATCGCCTTCGTTCGCTTCGCCCAGTCAGCCGGGCCTACGAACGCGTATCCATCGCCCAGCGCCTGCGCCCGCGAAATCTCGACGACCGAGTCCATCAGGTCCTTGATCAGCACCGGCGCATCCGCGCCCTGCTCCAGCAAGGCCGCCGCTTCCGTCAGCGCAGCCTTGTGGTCAGCGGCAATGATCTTTTCCATCAGGTCAAGCACGCGCGAACGATCCGCGAGGCCCAGCATGTCGCGCACCTGCTCGACACTCACCTCTTTGCCGTCGCCCTGCACGATCGCCTGATCAAGGATCGACAAGCCATCCCGCGCCGAACCTTCAGCCGCCCGCGCGATCAACGCCAGCGCCTCAGACGCAACCTTCGCACCCTCCGCCTTGCAGATATTGGTGAGGTGATCGGTCAGCGCCTCGGTCGAGAAACGCTGCAAGTTGAACCGCTGGCACCGCGACAGCACCGTCACCGGCACCTTGCGGATTTCGGTGGTCGCAAACTTGATTTTCAAATGCGGCGGCAGTTCTTCCAGCGTCTTCAGCAATGCGTTGAACGCCGCGGTCGACAGCATGTGAACTTCGTCGATCACGTAGACCTTGTAGCGCGCACTCACCGGCGCATACCGCGCGCCATCCAGAAGATCGCGCATGTCCGACACGCCCGTGTGCGAGGCAGCGTCCAGCTCCAGCACGTCAGGATGCGTCCCGGCCATGATCGACCCGCAATGCACGCCCGGCGGGTCGAGCTGTATCGAAGGCTGGTGGACGTCCTTGGTCTCGTAATTCAGCGCCCGCGCCAGCAGCCGCGCCGTGGTTGTCTTCCCCACCCCGCGCACGCCGGTCAGCATGAAAGCATGTGCTATGCGCCCGGTCTTGAACGCGTTGGTCAGCGTCCGGACCATGGCCTCCTGGCCGACCAGATCCTCGAACCGCAGCGGCCGGTATTTCCGCGCGAGCACCTGATAGGCGGGCGGACCGCCAGAATTGCTGAGCGGAACATCATCCCCGAACATCGACGCCGTCATCGTGTCGCGGGGTTCCGCAACATCGTCTTCCGGCCCGTCAGACGGGGGGTGTGGGGGCTTTTTACCGGCCATGACCCTTATATGGCGCATCGCGCGCCACGACGCCAACCCGGACGCGCCGACCGGGCCATTTCAGCTGTGGAAGCAGGAGGGATCGGTGCAGGCTGGTCGCGACCCAAGCTAAACTCGTTACGGCTGCTTCCTTCCGGACCTGACCGGGTTGGCGAACCGCTCGTCCGCAACCAACCTGCACCTGCGTTATAGGAACTTGCCGGCTCGTCTGCAATGTTGGCGACTGAGTCGGCGGGTGTTTCAGGGGGACGCAGGTGGCCAACCCATCAGAATCATGGACGAAACTCCCGCGGGGGATGTCCAAATCGACCGGCGCT
>CALMWO010000052.1 GCA_937873805.1 uncultured Hyphomonadaceae bacterium | reverse complement strand
GCCGGCTCGAACACCTTCCAGGTCACGGGCTTTGACTTCTCGCTGACCGGTTCGATCCTGTCGTCGATCGCATCCACGGACATCTCGGTGTCCACGGCTGCTGCGACGACCGCCTCGAACGCCATCGACACGGCGATCACCAGCCTGAACCAGTCGCTCGCGACCATGGGTTCGCAAGCTGCTGCGCTCGACATCCAGAACGACTTCCTCTCGAAGCTGTCTGACACGATCGAGCAAGGCATCGGCAACCTCGTCGACGCTGACCTGGCGAAGGAATCGGCTCGCCTCCAGTCGCTGCAGATCAAGCAGCAGCTGGGCGCGCAGGCTCTCTCGATCGCCAACCAGGCGCCGTCGCTGATCCTGTCGTTCTTCCGCTAATTCAAACCTGATCCCTGGCCTTAAGCCCGGGGTCTGGCGTTGAAACGGTAACTGGGAGGGGCGGGACCTTTGGGTCCCGCCCCTCTGCCGTTTTTGCCTACCTGCAGTCGCTTTACGGCCCGGCAAATCATGCCGGGGGGTAAATTTGATTCAGTCCGGCGTTAGCAAACGGCCGGCGCATTAACCTCTGAACCCATTGAAACAAGGATATCTGGAGCGGCCGTTAACCTTAACAGACTGGCACGGGACTTGAACCCCCATGGTCTGTCCAAGCCCGTATTGGGCGTGAACGGATTGTCTGCGCAGGAGCATCAGCCATGCTGAGCGTCAATACGAACTACAGCGCCATGGTTGCGCTCCAGAACCTGAACTTCACGAACACCGAGCTGGAAGGTGTGCAGAACAAGATTTCGACGGGCCTCAAGATCTCGAGCGCCCGCGACAACGGCGCGATCTACGCGATCGCCGAAGGGCAGAGGAGCCGCGTCTCCTCAGTGGCCGCCGTCAAGGACGGGATCGACCGCGCCAACTCCACGATCGACGTCGCCCTCGCGGCCGGCAAATCAATCGGCGAGATCCTGCAGAAACTGAAAGCGAAGTCCGTCGCCGCACAGGCCGACGACCTCACACCCAGCCAGCGCGACGCCCTCCAGGCCGATTTCGACTCGCTGCGCGGACAGATCGACACAATCGCCGCCTCGGCCCAGTTCAACGGCGCCAACCTCGCCGTCGGCAACTTCAACTTCAACGTCCTGATCTCCGACCTCGGCGGATCGGTTTCCGCGACCACGGACGGCGTCCAGTCGACCGCCCTCCCATCGCCGCTGTCCGGCTCGGCGCTCATCACGTCTGCCGACGACCCCGGCGATATCGCCGACGGCGACGTGCTCACATTCGCCCTCACGGGTTCGGGCGCCAGCACCTTCACGGTCGCGGTGGAGCTGACGACCGGCATGACGATCGACGACTATGTTGCGGCGGTCAACTCGCAGTCCGGCGGCAAGATCTCGGCCTCGTATGACGACGTTGCTGGTCAGTTCACCTACCTGATCAACGACACGGCCTTCGACGATCTGGCAATTTCGTCGACCGGCGACGGCGCCAATCTGGGCGCAGGCACGCCGACCGCGACGGTCTCTTCGGCCGGCTCGAACACGATGATCGTTACCGGCATGGACCTGACGGTTTCCGGCTCGATGTTTGCGAGCTTCTCGACGGTCGACATCTCCACGTCGGCCGCTTCGGCCACGACGGCGGCGAACGCGCTCGAACAGGCGATCACGGACCTCAACGTCACGCTGGCCTCGCTCGGCTCGCAGGCGACCGCCCTCGACGCGCAGCAGGACTTCCTCGCCAAGCTGTCGGACGAGATCGAGAACGGTATCGGCAACCTCGTCGACGCCGACCTCGCCAAGGAATCCGCCAAGCTCCAGTCGTTGCAGATCAAGCAGCAGCTCGGCGCACAGGCCCTGTCGATCGCCAACCAGGCGCCGCAGGTCATCCTGTCGCTGTTCCGCAGCTAACGGCCAGAAGGCCTTATGATCCGACAAAAAAGGCCGTTCCTGCCAAGCCGGCGGGGGCGGTCTTTGCCCATAAGGCTGTGAGCCAGTCCGGCCCGGAAACCAGTCGTTAAGGATTGCTAACGAAGACTGACCGCGAATTGACGACTCGTTCACCACGATTCGTCCGCGGAGACGGCCAAAATGGTCGAAAGACTGAACAACGCTACGGGCGCCCTTGGGGCGCTGAAATACCTCCAGTCCGCTTCGCGCGACTTGTCGGGGGCGGAAAGCCGCTTGTCGTCAGGTCTCAAGGTCTCGCGTGCTCGCGACGACGCGACAGCCTATCATTCCGCAGCGGTCATGCGCGGGCAGGGCAGCTCGCTCAACGCCGTGACGCTCAGCCTCGGCCGGGCCGAATCGATTTCAGACATGGCGATCGCTGGCGCCGAACAGATATCCACGCTGCTCATCGACATGAAGTCGACCGCCGCGCAGGCGATGGCGGCCGACCTTACCGAGGGTCAGCGCGCAGCCTTCTCGCAACGCTATGCCGGCCAGATGACGACGCTGCAGAGCTTCATCCGCAACGCATCCTTCGACGGCGCCAACATTCTCGACGGGTCGAAGCCCAACGGCGTCTCGTTCATCGCCGACGCCGAAGCCAGCCAGTCGCTGACGCTTGAAGGCCGCAACTTCCTGCCCGGCGGGCCGGTGGTTGTTGCGCCCCTGTCCAACACGGCGCTCAACAACTCACAAGCCGCTGCTGACGCCTTTGCGCTGCTCGACCAGTCGATCGCCAATGTGGGCGACCAATTGAACGAAATGGCATCCGAACGGAAGCGTCTCGAAGCCCAGAAAGGTTTTGTTTCGCGCCTTGCCGATGCGCTCGCCGCCGGTGTTGGCCGCATGGTCGATGCAGATCTTCCCGCTGAAAGCGCGTTGATCCAGGCGTTGCAGGTGAAGCAGGAGCTGAGTGCGTCCGCGATCGGTATCGCCAACTCCGCTCCGCAGACGCTGCTGTCGCTCTTCCGCGCCTGAGGCGGCCATGCTGACCGAGATACAGTTCGAACAAGCCGTCGCAGCTTTCGTGACCTTCTTCGTGCTGATCGATGCGCCGGGCGTGGCGCCGATCTTCGCTTCGCTCACTGCGCCGGGCGGGGGAGCCTATGCCCGCAAGATGGCGATCAAGGCGACGTTCATCGCCGGGCTGATCCTGTTCTTCTTCGCTTTTGCTGGCGCCCAGCTGCTTCATCATCTCGGCATTTCGCTCGACGCCTTCCGCGTGGCCGGCGGCGTGCTCCTGTTCCTGATTGCGCTGGAAATGGTGTTCGAGAAGCGTCAGCAGCGGCAGAAGGACCGGGCGGACCAGGTGCTGGCCGAAGAAGAGGCGGCCGGACGTCTCGACGACGTTTCGGTCTTCCCGCTCGCCATCCCGATGATCGCCGGCCCCGGCTCGATCGCGACGGCGATGCTTTATATGCAGAACGCAGGCGGTGATGCAGTCGGCATCGGCATCGTGTCGTTTGCCATCGCCGCCAACCTCGCGCTGGCCTGCCTGATCTTCCTCGTGGCCGGTCCGTTGCTGAAGATCATGGGCGATCAGATCGCCGGCGCAATCACGCGCATCTTTGGCGTGATACTGTCGGCTCTCGCCGTGCAGATGATAATCGTCGGAATCGTGGGCGCCTTCGGCTTGCAGGTTCCTGCAGGCTGATCGCTCAGCTTGCGGCCGAGTAGTCGTCCATCAGGTAGACGGCGCTGACCTTCTTCGGCTTGTCGCGCGTGAAGGATTTCCAGAACACCGACACCGCCACAAAGCCGAGCAGGGCGAGGCAAGCCAGAAGGCCCGCCACCTGCATCCGCAGCGCATTGGTCCACGTCACCGTGGTGCGCGCCGTGTCGAGCAGGTTCTCACCGTCATAGTCGGCCAGCGGCACGACCCGATCGCCGCCAGCGCGGGCAACCAGCTGCGCACGGTTCACGTCGGCGCGGTCCTTGATGCGGCTGATGATGGCGACGGCGGATTCGTTGGACGTGTCCTGAGCGATCTCGCGGAGGATGCGGAACTCGGCCAGCAGCGGCTCCAGCTTCTCCTTGTCGATGCTCGTGCGGAACACGCGATCGACCACTTCGGCATTCTTCGGGCTGTAGCCAACTTCGTTGCGGAATTCTGCAGCCAGCAGCCGTTTCATCTCAGCAACCGGGACGACGTCCTCGATGCGCTGCTGGAGATAGAGCTTGAAGGGAACAGCGCCTTCCTTGCGGGTCAGGAAGGTTGAAATGGCAACCGATGCGCCGGCGCGCGCTTCGGGATCGGCCAAAATCAGGCCGATGCCGGACAGCAGGAAGGACGTGACGTCTGTGTGATCGTCGTTGGCCCAGCCGACAGCCGTGCGGGTGTGCTGCGGGAGGTCGCCGAGGCGGTTCAGTTCAATGGGCGCGTCGTTGTCGCGCGCCACGGCCAGCGAGGTTGTGGCGGCGGCCGGTGCGGCGCCGGGAACGGCGGAAGCAGGGGCCGATGCCGTGAAGATCGATTGCAGCGTCGTCGTGCGGCGGTCGTACTCGTCCTGCAGGTCTTCCGGCAGGTAGGCGACCGCGGCGTCGATCAGCGCATCCTCGCCTGAGCCGCTGGCAACCGCGATACGCGCGCGCAGGGCATCGCCGTCCTTGCCGTCGAGCATCGCCGGCGCGCCAAGCAGCAGGCCGCGCACCCGGCGCATCTCTTTTTCCTCGAGCGAGGTGCGGATCATTTCGGCCCAGACTTCACGCGAAGCTTTATCTGGCCGCGAAGAGATCTGCTGGAAGCGAGTGTCCATCGCCTGGCGCGTGGCGGTGATGGCTTCGGGCGTCGCCTGGAAGGCAGGACGCTTGTCGCCATAGGCCGTCGACATGACGTGAGACGCCATGAACGGCGTAACGCAAAGGGCTGCGTTGAAGATGAGGGCTGCGTAAGCCGCGAACGGCAAACGGCGCTTGCGACGTCGATTCATCGAGCCCGCTTCCGTTCAATAACGTGGCCGCACAGGGCACACTGCCCATCCGTCCACTTACGCGCCCCGGCCTAGGCCACCTTTGTTTGCCGGGCGGCCAAATAGATCAAGTGGGCAAGGCGCCTCAGGCGTAAAAAAACTCATAACATGCATGTCACACGAAGCGTTTCGCTCCGCTTACGCAACAAGAACAAATTACGCCTTGGCGTCCACTGCGAGGCCCGAAGCTTCCCTTCGCGCAGTGGTATTCACCGTTCCGGTGCGCCCGTAAGCGGCAGGTGCGCTGCGAGATGAGGCAATCTCTGCCGCGATCGAGCGCACAAGCCCTTCCGTTACGGTCTTTGTCGCCAGCAGCGCCTGCGCATGCGCCTCGAGGCCCTGCTCCAGCGACTTGGCCGCTTCGCGCAGGTCCGCCTTCAGCTCCGCCGAAATGCCGGCGAGCAGGTCAGGCTGGGCCTTAACTTTTGAAACTTCGATTCGCCACGCGTGGACCAGGCGCTCCTTTTCGTCCCATTCGGCCGAGTGCCCCTGAAGCTTGTGCGACCTCATGGCCTCGATCTCGGCTGCGACCAGTCCGACAAGCCGCTGGGTCATCGCCAGAAGCTGGGTCGCGCGATCCGTGGAATCGTAAGTCATTCGAGCCCCTGCATGCGGAGGATTTCCTTGAGAACCGCATCGGAAATGCCGATCCCGCCGCCCTTGGCGATGGCGTCGGCATACTGATCGACCAGCATGGGCCTGAACGTCGCTTCCGCATTGCCGCCGCCCATCGGTCCGTCCGTCTCCAGCCCCTGGAACATCGGGGCCAGCATTTCGGAGATGAACATGCGCTCGAATTGCTGGGCGACGGCCTCGGCCTGGGCGCGCGTTTTCACGCCCGACATGTCGTTCGAAAGCCCGGCCTTCTTCTGCGCGAGCACATCGACCGAGGGCGGGGTAAGGGCGATGTCCGCCATTACATGACCTCGATTTCGGCCTGCAGCGCGCCTGACGTCTTCAGCGCCTGCAGGATGACGATCAGGTCGCGTGGGCTGACGCCCAGCGCATTGAGCCCGGTCACCAGCTCGCGCAGCGGCACGCCATTGCCGCCAATCATGGCCAGCTTGGCAACGTCCTCAGCCACCGCGATATTCGACTGCGGCACGACAACAGGCGGCGCGTTGGTGAAGGAGTTCGGCATGGCGACGCCGGGCGTTTCCTGAACCTGGATGGTAAGGTTGCCTTGCGCGATAGCGACGGTCGACACGCGAACATTGTCACCCATCACGATGACGCCTGTCGTCTCGTTGATGACGACGCGGGCGCGCTGTTCAGGTTCGATCTCCAGGCTTTCGATCTGCGCGATCAGGGAGGACATGTCGCGAAACGCCTGTGGCCGGCGCAGGCGCACGGTTGCGAGGTCGGTGGCAAACGCCGCGTCCGTGCCGAGAAAGGAATTGATCGCGCCGGCAATGCGGGCGGCTGTCGTGAAATCGGGATTGCGCAGCGCCAGACGCAGCTCGCTCTGCGCCGATATGTCGAAGCGCAGCTCGCGTTCGATTGTCGCGCCATTGGGCACGCGGCCGTTTGTCGGAATGTTGCGGGTGAGCGACGAGCCTGAATTGCCGCTCGCCGTGAAAGCGCCAACGGCGACCGAGCCCTGCGCCAGCGCATAGGCCTGACTGTCCGCGCCGATCATCGGCGTCGCCAGCAGCGTGCCACCTTCAAGGCTCTTGGCGTCGCACATGGTCGAGACGGTCACGTCGATACGCGAGCCATTGGTGGCGAAGGGCGGCAGGTTCGCAGTCACCATCACAGCCGCGACGTTCTTGGTGTTCACGGTCGAGTCGCGGGTGTTGATGCCGAGACGTTCCAGCATCGAGGCGAGGCCCTGCTGCAGCATCGGGCAGTTGCGGATGGAATCGCCCGAGCCATTGAGGCCGAACACGATGCCATAGCCGGTCAACTGGTTCTCGCGGACGCCTTCGATGTCGATGATGTCTTTCAGTCGCGTGCCCGCGCCGACAGGCGAGGCCAACGCAAGGGCTGCAAGAAAACAGGACAGAGTACGGGCGAACACGCGCATGGGGATCCAGTGTACGGATGACGGAAATTTCCGACCGTTCTGGCCGCAGCGTTCTTCAACGGGAGTTTCGTCTCCCAATTGGCAACAAAGCCTTAAGCCTGGTTTCCCGTGCTGAAACTTTCCTTAAGCCGCCATTAACCAACTAGGCCAAATCTGCCGGGCAGGAGACGTGCTGAGATGAAGGTCAGTTCCACCTCGTCCACATCGGCGTCCGCTGGCAGCAGCGGGGCCAAACCCGCGGCTGAAGGCTTCAGCCGCCTGCTCGCTGCCGATGGCGTTGCGCCGCGCGCCGCTGCGTCCGGGGTTTCGGGGGCGGCTGGCGTATCCGGAATTTCCGCATTGATGGCCCTTCAGGGCGTAGGCGGTCCCGAAGCCCGCGCCCGCGCGCTGCGCAAGGGGCGACGCCTGCTGGACGCCCTCGACCGCCTGCAACTCGCCATGCTGGGGGAGGGGCCCTCGAAGGGGCACCTTGCGCTGCTCAAGGGCGCCCTTTCCGAACAGCGTGACGCGACCGGTGATATCGGCCTTGATGATACGCTCAACTGGGCCGAAGTCCGCGTGGCCGTTGAGGCAGCCAAGCTCGAGCGTGAAGCCGAGCCGGCCTGATTCTGGCGCGTCAGCCGATGCCGCGCTGCGGCATGATGATATTACGTGAGCGACTGCTCACGCTTTAAGCCTGCTAAACAGGCGGCGTCACAAAATTGCAGCAAATACAACACCCCAGACGGGAATCCCGGATGACCTGGGGCGTTTACGGGGTAGGGCGGCTCATATATATAGCCCGCCCATCTGAGGCGCCCGGGGGACGGGAAAGCCAGGGAGTTACGAGCCATGAGTTCCAAGACGGCCACCTACAAGCCGACCGAGAACGAGCCCTACATGGGCAAGAAGCAGCTCAAATACTTCAAGGAGAAACTGCAGGCCTGGAAGGAAGAGATCCTTCAGGGCAACCGCGAGACCATCTCCGGCATGCAGGAAAACGTGGCGCCGATCCCGGACCTCGTTGACCGCGCCTCTTCGGAAGCCGATCGCGCGCTCGAACTCCGCACCCGCGACCGCGAGCGCAAGCTGATCAACAAGATCGACTCGGCGCTGCGCCGCATCGAACTCGGCGAGTACGGCTATTGCGAAGAGACCGGCGAGCCGATCGGCGTCAAACGTCTCGACGCCCGCCCGATCGCCACCCTCTGCCTCGAGGCGCAGGAACGCCACGAGCGCAAGGAACGCACAATCCGCGACGATTGATTGCGTTGATCCACGTCTGATCGCGACCTAGGATTTCCTCTCGCCCGGGGGAAGCATGTTTGTTTTGCGTCGTCGTATCTCCGTGGCTATCGCGTCGGTGCTTTTGTTAGCTGCTGGTCAGTCAGCTGCGCAGCCGCTGCCGCCGGCCGTTGTTGCCGTGGAAGACTACCGCTCCAAGCCGCATCTTCTCGACGACCGCCTCGACTATTCTTTTTGCGAGTATCCTTCACGTGCTTTGCGTGAGGGTGTCGAAGGTTGTTGTCGGATGAATGTCGAGATCACCTCGAAGGGCCGCGCCGGAAAGATGAGCGGTGAATGTACAAACGAAGTGTTTTTGGCTCCCAGCCGCCTTTGCCTTGCGCCACAAAGCTTTTTGCCCGCCTTGAAAAAAGGCAAGCCGGTAAGCGGCTCTGGTGAGATCGTTGTTTATTTCCAGATGGATTCGCGGCCGAATCTGGTGGAGCAGGTTCTCGGGTTCTTCAAGCGCCGGTCTTCTCAAGAGTCCCAGCCCGAGCCTGAAATCTGCCGACAGCGTCCGGGCGATCTGATCTCCACCCTGCCGCGTTTTTCCGGATAGTCGTCAGCCCTTTGCCTTCGGCGGTGCGACCGCCGGCATGTGCCATTTCCACCGTATCGCGCCGGCGCGCACGATGAAGCCGAGGGCTACGGCTATGCCGCTGGCCCATGTCCAGTCGATGCCAAGCGTGCGCAGCACGATGAACACGGCCGCGCTGACGATCGCGGGCGTAATGTAAAGCTCGCGCCGCAGCAGGATGGATGGCTCGCCCGCCAGCACGTCG
>CALMWO010000051.1 GCA_937873805.1 uncultured Hyphomonadaceae bacterium | reverse complement strand
CACAGCCGGCGTCGTTGCAGCAGCAACCGCTGGCGGACGCGGCGCCGCTGGCCGAACCGGCGCAGGCGTTACACGCGGCGGCGGCGGCAACACAGGCGCGGTCACGCGCTGGATCTTCCACTGCGCGTCCGGAACATACGCCTTCGCTACAGGCGCTTCCTGTCCGCAATCGCGCACATTGTTCTTGTACGACCACGCGATCTCGCCGGTCATCGCGTTGACTGCGTGGATGCCCGGTCCCCATGCCGGATTTTCATCCGGGCCTGCGGGGCGGTTCGAGTCATTGTTCGGCACGAACACGCGCGTGCCGTCATACGCCATGCCCCAGTGAACGCCGCCATTGGCCGAGCCGCGCCCAACCTTGTTCGACCAAACCAGCGCGCCATTGTCGGGGTTCAGCGCCCACACCACGCCGGATTTCTGTCCCGCAATCACCAGCTCGGATCCATCCTGCCGCTTGATCAGCATCGATGTCGCGCCAAAGTCGTGGTCGGGGCTGTGATACTCGCCCGGCCAGTCGCAGTTCGCGGCCTTGCGCCCGCACGCATAGTTCCAGATGTCGGCCTTCGTCGCCTGGAACACCCAGCGCTTCTCGCCCGTGTCCATGTCATAGGCGATGATCGCGTCAGACGTATCCGTCGCCGGCCATGACGTGTTCTCGCCCGTGCCTGCATAGATCACGTTGCGCTTCGCATCGATCACAGGCGTCGACCAGATGATCGCGCCAGACGGTCCCCATTGCTGCGTTCCCGTGCGGCCCAGCCTCACAGGCGCTGCGGGCTCCATCGTCGTGCCGGTCCACAGCTGCTTGCCCGTCGCAAGGTCGAACGCGATGATCGCGCCCTGACCCTTGCAGCATTCATAGTCGTCTTGGCCCGCATAGTTCACTTCGATCGCGGAGACCGGGGCGAACACCTTGCCGTCATGCACCACAGGCGCGCCGGTAATCCGGTTGAGATCGTTCAGCCGCGCCTCGGACACCCAGAGTTTCCGCCCCGTCCGCGCATCAACGGCATGCACGAAGCCCGCAGCATCGCCCATGATGATCGCCGCTGGAGACTTGTCCGTTGCCTCCGCAAACGTCAGCGACGAGCGCAGCGTCATGTCCGACACATAATGCCATTTCACGCAGCCTGAATTGGTGTCGAGCGCATAGAGCCGGCCCGCATCCGTCGCCGCGATGAAGATCGTGTCGCCCACGATCACCGGCTGCGACCGCATGGTCGGCGTCTGCGGGAAGGCGGCGACCCACGCCACCTCCAGATCCTTCATCTGTGCGCGCGTGAGTCCCGTATCCTTCGCCGTCTGCGCCCGGTTCGCTTCCCCCGTCACGCCAAACGTCGTCGACGTCCGCGGCTGGTCGGTCAGCTTCACTTCACGCACCTTCACAGGGCACCGCGCCGCACTGGTCCAGCTGTCGACCGATCCTTCCGACTCCGGCAGCCATTCGATCAGTTGCGCCAGCTCAGGCTTCGGCACATCCTTCGCCTGGATCTTCATGTAGCCGAGTTCGAGCGCGTACTTCACCGTCGCGCGGGGCAGGGTACGGATGGCCTCGAACGAAGGCGCACCGCTCTGGCCGCCATTGTCGTGGCATGACGCGCACCACTGGTCGTAAACAGCCTTGCCCGGATGCTCCCCGCCTTCCAGCGCAGCATGCTCGCCGCCAGCCGTTTCGCCCGGCCGCGGCGCGCACCCCGAAGCGCCCAGCGCAATAGCTGTCGCAAGCGCAAACGCGCGGAATTGGCTCATGGAATTCTCCTCCCCGGAGTCTGCGCTCCCGTTGGGTCAAGCGTAACGCCGCTTACCGCCGTTGCAAGGCGCGTCCGGTCACCGACACGTGAAAGTGGGATCTATTCCGCGGCGATTGCGACGCGGCGCGCCTGAGACGCGGCATGGCTCGCCAGCGCCCAGGTCAACAGCCTGTCGAGCCCGGCATGGAACCCCTGCGGCTGCCAGCCCAGGTCGCGCTCGGCCTCATAGGCGTCCAGCATCGGCCCCGCCGGTGCGCCCACGCCATCTCCATCCGGCGCCAGCAGGCTCGACCAGGACTGCCCGTCCATCGGCGAGCGCTCGTCCAGCAGTGAGCACACCGATTCGGCGATATCGATATCCCGCCGCTCCGCACCCACCGAGAGATCAAACCGCGATTGCGCAGGCGCCGTTTCCGCCGCCCGCAGCAACCCGGATGCAAGGTCGCGGATCGGCAGCCAGTCGCGCACGGTCTCGCCTGCAGCCTCCATCTGGAATGGCTGGCCATGGATCAGCGACGACACCATCCGCGCCATGAACGAAGATTGCGGCTGCCACGGCCCGAACGCCTCGCCTGCAACGCATGTCACCAGCGGCAGGTCATTCGCCCGCGCCCATCTGTCCAGCAGGACAGCCGCGGCGCCTCGCGCGGCCTGCGCCCGCGTAAGCTTCTCGGGAATGTCGCCTTCCGCGCGCTCAAGATGCACGATGCGGAAGCGCTCCCGCGTCTCGCCCT
>CALMWO010000050.1 GCA_937873805.1 uncultured Hyphomonadaceae bacterium | reverse complement strand
CGACAATCAGGGTGTCGAAGGTCTGGCAGTGACTGACGACTGGTATTTGCTCGCCGGCGTTGAAACCAAGACGGGAAAGGCAAGCCCGCTGTCGGCGCGGCCGCTGGAGGCGCCCGCTCGTTTCGATCTTGCGATTGCAGAGAATGCGCCGGAACTGGTGGGGCTGGATCAGCTGCCTATCGGCGATGACATTCACGTCTTCAGCCTGCATCGCTCGTCACGGGTGATGTCCGGCAATGCGATAACGGTCGTGGAAACCGTGCTTGAACGCCAGCTAGATCAATCGAACCTGCCAGCACGGGTGGTTGACGAGATCGATGAGCGTGCGCGCCGGGACTACCAGATAAAATCGTCCCGCGTGCTCGCAGAGATGAATCTGCTCGTGACGATCGATAATTATGAAGGCATCGCCGCGAAGGCGATGCCGGACGGCCATGTCCGGCTGTTCATCATCTCTGATGACAACTTCTCAACCAGCCAACGCACGCTGCTGATGGTCTTTGACGTGAAGTAAGCGGGGATGTGAAGTATGCGGGCCGCGAAGCACGCGGCCCGCATAACCTTCAGACTAGTTCGTGGCCGGCGCGATCGAAGCAACCGAGTCGGTGCTGCGATCAACCGTGCAGAGCAGTTTGGCGGCCGAGTCGTCCGCGTTCTTCACTTTGAACGTGTAGACGAACGATGCGCCGGTGGCTTTGGTCTGTTGCTTGTCGACCTTCACGGACTTCAGGTCCGGCTGCTGCTTGCCGATTTCCGACTTGCAGAGGCTTTCGGCGGACTGGACCGACATCTTAGCGAATGCAGGAGCAGCGAGTGCGATGGCGGCGGCAGAGAGGATGGCGAGGGAGGAAAGGCGGGTCATTTTGATCTCCGTTACGGTAGCACAATCAGGGCGCCACCTGTCCCGACTGGACAGTGTCAGGTTGGCGACGTCAAGTGACGCTGCGTCGCGGGGCTCTAACAGGTGCGTTATTCCTGCTTGAGGGCTGAACCCTCACGGATTTGGCATCCAAAGCTGCGATGGGCTTGGCGGGGTGTCGTGTACACTGCCGCTTTCCAGCGAGGCTCCATGAACCCCTTCTCGTTTCCCTTTGCGGGCGCAGCATTTTTTCTGGTTGCCGGGTGTGGGCAGCCGGAGGCGGCCAAGACCGAACCTGCCGTTCCGGCTGAAGCAGCCGCCCTGCCGGCGGCTCCCGCCATCCCCGAAGCGGTCAATGGCTGGCGGGAATATCCGCTGCGCGATGGGGTCATTTCGATCCAGGGCGAAGGTAAATGGCGCACCGACGTGATCGACGTTCCGGTGAAGGCTGGCGAGGACCTTGAATACAAGCTCGACATGAAAAAGGGGCAGGGCGTCGTCTACAACATTACCTATGGCGCGCTTGAGCATCCCGGCATGATGGAGGTTGAATTCCACGGCCATACGGAAAAGGACGCGTCGGGCGCAGGCGACCTGATGTTCTATTCCAAGACCGGCGGCTCGCCGCAGAGCGGCGTGTTCACCGCTCCCTGGGATGGCATCCACGGCTGGTACCTGAAGAACGACAGCACGAAGGACATTGTCGTGAAGCTGGAGCTGGCAGGCTTCTACGCCCTGCAGCCAGATAAATAGTCCGCCGCGCCCGACCCGTTTCGGGTCTGGTTCCTGCCTGATGAAATGGCATGAGCATCTGCTGAGCGGGCCAATCAGGTCTGCGCTCTCCTCGAGCTTGTATTCGCTTGACGGAAAGAGGGGCTCATTCCTTGTTGGGACGTGTGGGGACCGCGCCGATTCAGGGGACGCAATCGATGTCATTCAAACTCATGATCGGCGCCGCGCTTGGCGCGCTGAGCCTGCAGGGGTGCGCATCGATCGGTAATCTTGGCGCATCGGGCGTTGCCGAAAACATCGAAGGCAACGCCGCTACGCTCAACGAGGCGCATACCCGCGCGATGACCGCGATCATCGCCATGAACGTGCTTCGCGCGCGCGATCGCTGGCCCACGAACTACACGACGCTTTCCGGCATCAAGTCGAATCCGACGCTGTCGCTCAACGGCTCGGCCAGCTTCTCACCGCTGGGGCTGGGAAACGCCAGTTCTCCGTTCACGGGTTCGTCCGCCAGCGTCTCGCGCAACGAATCCGCGAACGCCGAATACTCGGTGAACCCCTTCTCCAACAACGACAAGACGCAAGGCCTTCTCAAGCCGATCCGGCCAGATCAGCTTGAGAATTACTGGCTCGCCGGCTGGCCGCGCGAGACCCTGATGTGGCTGTTCATCGACGCCGTCACATTCGAGGGCGAGGCGCAGCCCTGGTATATCGACGGCGACGAATTCTCCGCGTCGCCATCTCCGGCCGACGCGGCCAACACAAGGCGCTATGTCCAGATCATTCAGGCGGCCAAGCAGGGCCGCGTTGATTTCGGCAAACTGCCTGAGCCGGGCCTCGATGAGCGCAACTGCTCGCCCTACGACCCGGTCTATCTCCGCGAGACACTCGGCGGCGGCGCCACTCCCGACGGGGGCGGCATGGCCGACACCATCCACACCGTCGAAAGTCTCACCGGCCGTCAGCTCGTCCTGTCGGGAGACAAACGCACAGTCGCTGCCGGTGAGGCGACGATCGCGCCCGATCGCTTCAATCGCCGCCTGCTTCTATGCGATACGGTCGATACGGAATGGGGCTTCATGGATGCCGCAACCGGTGCGCCGCTCGCCGCCATCCGCACGCGCTCGTTCGACGACATGATCTATTTCCTCGGCGAAACGCTGCGCAGCGGCACAGATGACAATCCAACCGTCGCGGGC
>CALMWO010000049.1 GCA_937873805.1 uncultured Hyphomonadaceae bacterium | reverse complement strand
GCGAGCACCTTCTTCACGCCGGCCTTGTGGGCGGCGTCGATGACGTTGAACGTGCCGTCATTCATCACTTCCATGGCTTCGCGCGGATCGGCGGCGCAGGCCGTGATGCGGATGGCGGCCATGTGGATGACCGCGTCCATGCCTTCGGTGACTTTGTAGACAAGATTCTTGTCGCGGATGTCGCCCTGGATGAGCTTGACCCGCTCGTCCTTGAGCGCGCTCTCGAGGTTGCGGGTCGTGCCGCGCGACATGTTGTCGAGGATGACGATCTCGGCCGGGTTCTCGTTGGCGAGCAGCTGGTCGATCGTAGTGGAGCCGATGAGTCCGGCTCCGCCGGTCACCAGGATTTTTGCGCCTTCGATCTTCATTGTCCCATCACCCGAAATCTACGTGCCGTTCTTGCTTGAAGTTCGCGGGGCCGCCGCATCGCGACGGCCCCGTATTCAGTCCTACGCCGTTTGCAGCGCGTCTTTTTGAAGTGCGGCCACCGCGGCGACCACTTCTTCCTGCTGGACGGAGGTCAGTTCCGGGAACATCGGCAGCGACAGCACTTCAGCCGCGGCCTTTTCCGAATGCGGGAACTGGCCCTGCTTGTAGCCGAGGAAGTCGAAGGCCTTCAGGGTGTGCAGCGGGAAGGGGTAGTGAATCCCCGTCTGGATGCCTTTCTTGTTCAGCTCGTCGATCCAGCGCGCGCGATCATTCGTGCGGATGGCGTAGATGTGGTAGACGTGACGGCGGTTGTCGAGCGCCACCGGCGTGACGACGCCCGTGCCTTCGAACATCGACTTGTAGCGGGCGGCCGCGTCGCGGCGCATCTCGGTCCACTTCTCGATGTATTTCAGTTTCACGCGGAGGACTGCGCCCTGGATGCCTTCCAGGCGCATGTTGTAGCCGATGATCTCGTGGTGATATTTCTTCTCCGCGCCCCAGTCGCGCAGCATGCGGACCTTGCGGTTGATCTCGGCGTGCGGGGTGACGGTCATGCCGCCTTCGCCAGCGGCGCCCATGTTCTTGCCGGGGTAGAAGGAGAAGCCGGTTGCGTCGCCGAACGAGCCGGCGCGCTTGCCATTGTATTCGGCGCCGTGAGCCTGGGCCGCGTCTTCCAGCACGAACAGGTTGTGCTTCTTCGCGATCGCCATGATCGGCTCCATGTCGGCCATCTGGCCGAACAGATGGACCGGGACGATGGCTTTGGTGCGCGGCGTGATGGCGGCTTCGATCGCGGCCGGGTCCATCGTGAAGGTGACCGGGTCGATGTCGACGAACACCGGCTTTGCGCCCGTGTAGTGGATGGCCGAGGCGGAGGCGATGAAGGTGAAGGGAACCGTGATCACTTCATCACCCGGGCCGACGCCGGCGGCGAGAAGAGCGAGGTGCAGGGCGGACGTGCCGTTGTTGACGCCGGCGGCGAAGTTCGTGCCGGCGTAGACAGCGAAATCCTTCTCGAGCGCGGCAACTTCCGGCCCGAGCGTGAAGGCGCACGATTCCATGGTGCCGATCAGGGCGGCGTCAATTTCCGCCTTGATGGAATGGTACTGCGCTTTGAGGTCGACGAACGGGACGCCCATGGTGGTCTGGCTCACTTGCTCGATTTGCGGGGGAGGTGGATGGTTTCGCCGCGGCCCCGCATGGAGGCAGTGGCGGCTTCGATCAGCTCGACCATGCGGAACCCGAACTCGCCATTCGAGATCGGGGTCTTGCCGGTGCGGATGCAGTCCACGAAGTGCTTGCCTTCGACGAGCAGCGCTTCGGAGCTGTCGACCTTCGGCGCCCACATGTCGCCGGCGCGATAGCCGACACGCATTTCATGGATCTTCGCCGGGTCATCCGTGAACGATACGCCCTTGTCGTAGATTTTCAGTTTCTCGGACGGTTGAAGTTCGTCGAAAGTAATCATCTTCTCTGTGCCGCCGATCAGGATCGTGCGCACTTTCACTGGCGCCAGCCACGAGACGTTAACGTGGGCGATGAAGCCGGTTTCGTAGAACAGGGTGATGAAGGCCAGGTTTTCCGGCGTTCCCGGGTAGTGATTGATGCCTGAGGCCGACACGGCGATCGGGTGCTGCTCGAACACATAATCCAGGATCGAGAAGTCGTGGACGGCGAGGTCCGCGATCACGTTAACGTCTCGCTGGAACAGGCCGAGATTGATGCGGGTCGAGTCGTAGTACAGCGTCTTGCCGAGATCGCCGTTCTGGACCATCTCGCGCATCTTCTTCACCGGGCCGGTGTAGACGAAGGTATGGTCGACATGCAGCGTGAGGCCGCGCTTGTTGGCTTCCTCGATCAGTGCGCGGGCCTGCATCGAGGTTTCGGTCATCGGCTTTTCGAGCCAGACGTGCTTGCCGGCCTTGAGAGCGGCCATGGCGAGCGAGAAGTGGGTCGAGACCGGGGTTGCGATGGCGACCGCGTCGATTTCCGGATCGCGGATCATCGCCTGCACGTCGGTGGTGACGTTGGTGGCCGGGTAGCGCTTCTTGACGACTTCGAGGGCTTTCGGGTTCAGGTCAGCGACCGTGTGAACGCGCGCGTCGGAGAGTTCCGCGAAGTTGCGGACCAGGTTCGGGCCCCAATAGCCGTAGCCGATCACGCCGATATTCAGGATTTCACGCTTCGGTTCGACTCGCGGGCCTGACAGGACCTCCACGGTCGGACCTTTCGCGGCAATCGCCTTCTTGCGGGGTTTAGCCGCCTTCTTTTCCGTACTGGCGGTCATCAGCCCACACCCTTTTCAACAACGCCGTTCAAAGCCTGAGTTTTCTTGTCTGTCGCCATCGAGCGGACATCGCCCAGCACCTTGGCCGGGCAGCCCGCGACGACTGCGAAATCGGGAACGTCTTTTGTCACCACGGCGCCGGCCGCGATCAGCGCGCCTTCACCGATCGTGATGCCGCAGACGATGGTCGCGTTGGAGCCGATCGAGACCTGGCGTTTCACGCGCGTGAGTTCCAGCGTCCAGTCAGCGTCCGACTGGGGCGAGCCATCCGGGTTGGTGGCGCGCGGGAAGCGGTCATTGGTGAACATGACGCCATGGCCGATGAAGCACTCGTCCTCGATCGTCACGCCTTCGCAGACGAAGGTGTGCGATGAGATCTTGCAGCGTTCGCCGATAAAGGCGCCCTTCTGGATCTCCACAAAGGCCCCGATACGGGAGCCGTCACCGACTTCGCACCCGTAAAGGTTCACAAGTGTCGGGTGGAAGATGGTTACCTTCCCGTGCAGCTTTACGCTGTCTGAAATGGGCATTTGATGGTCTCCACGCGTCCGTTTTTCGTTACGGTCAGCAAGGAAAGGGCCGGGTTTCACCGCATCCAATTGAGATGCGGCGCTGCAATTCCCGCGTCACGCGATCAGTTTTATGGTTAACGGACCTTAACCTTCCGTCAAGCTACGGCACAGGAGTTCGCCCGATGTACGAAAGCGAGACGCCGGAGGCGCCACCATAGGGGAATGTGGAGGCTGATCTGAGCTGGAGAGCCAGGAAGTATTACTGAACCCGCTCGGCGGGATGGCCCAGAGGCTTCAGCATTTCGATCACGCTGTCCCGACCGATCAGGTGCGCAGCCCCCACCGCGACCAGGAATGTCCCTGTTTCGGACTTCAGAAGGGTGTCGATCTCCGGAGCCCAGTTTGCGTTCCGATGTTTCAGCAGCGCGTCATACAGCTCGGGAATGATCGCGAGGTCGTCGTCGATCAGCAGCCGGGTCAGCGCGTCTACATCTCCGGCCTTCCAGGCATTAACCAGCGCGTCCAGCTCCTGAGTGGCCGTGTCGATCTCCGCGAGGCCGCCGGTCAGGAAGCGGATCTGCACATTCTCGGGCAGGGTGGAGAATGAGGTCATCTGCTCTTCGACTGTTTCCAGAAAGCGGATTTCCTTGCCGGCCTTGGTGGCAGCCGGTCTCAGCACGCTTTCGACGCCGGAGGTGACATCATAGCCGGCCTTGCGGACGACGGCCTCGCTGATGACAACGCCTGCAAACCACGGCCGCATCGATTCTATCGCGATCAGCGGCATGTCCAGCTTGGCGAGTGCGCCTTTCAGCAGCTCCAGATCTTCAAGGCTGAGCCGATCCGAAAGCCGCTCGGACGGGCTATACTTCCCAAGCCGTTCCACGATCTCGCGGAACATCATCGGGTCACCCTCGGTGTCCGTCTCGAAGTAAACGGCCTTTGCCTCATCCAGCGCCTTGTCGACCGCAGGCGAATGCCAGGTGAGCGTCGGGGGCAGGACGTGGACTGTGCCGAACAGGTAAACGGTCGTGTCTGCATCCGCGACCTTCCAGATCGCCGGCCTGGGCGGGACGTCGGCAATCGGCGGCACTGGGGGCGCCGGCTTCTCTTCGCTGCAGGCGGTCAGTGTCGCCAGCGCCAGAATGGCGGCCTTCCAGAACGTCATCGTGCAATCCGAGCTGCCGCCCCCGCTGGGCGCGATCCCGCATAAATCGCAGATCGCAGGCGCGCCGTCACGCCGTCAAATCCATAAGTATTTGAAAAGACTGGCGCACTCGACAGGAGTCGAACCTGTGACCTCTGCCTTCGGAGGGCAGCGCTCTATCCAGCTGAGCTACGAGTGCGAGCTGGCCCCTCATGTATCAGAGGGGCTCAAAAGGCAAGGTTTAGAGGCCGTCAGGCCTTCAAACCCAGCTGCGCCTTGAGTTTGGCAATGTCTTCCAGCCACGGGGCGGCGCTCGAATCCGAAGGCATGCGCCAGTCGCCGCGCGGCGAAAGAGAGCCGCCGGACGTGACTTTGGGCCCGTTCGGCACAGCAGAGCGCTTGAATTGGCTGGTCAGGAAGAAGCGCTTCGCGAACACGTCCAGCCACTTCACGATGGTCGGCAGGTCATAGGCGACCCGGTCCTTGTCCGCCGTGTGGGCGGGCCATTCGCCGGCCTTGGCGTCGCCCCACGCGGCGTGCGCCAGGAAGGCGATACGGGAAGGCGAGGAACCCCAGCGGATCGTCTGGTTCAGGAAGAAGTCGTGCAGATTGTAGGGGCCGATCGTGTCTTCGGTCGACTGGATCTTGCCATCCGCGCCGGCTGGCACGAGCTCAGGCGAGATTTCCTGATCGAGAATGGCGCGCATCACGTGTGCGGCGCTCTCCGAGTAGAGGCCGCTCGCGGCGCTCCACCGGATGAGGTGCTGGATCAGCGTTTTCGCCACTGCGCCGTTGACGTTGTAGTGGCTCATATGGTCGCCGACGCCATAGGTACACCAGCCGAGCGCCAGCTCCGACAGGTCGCCCGTGCCGACGACGAGGCCTCCTTCCTTGTTGGCGAGGCGGAAGAGATAGTCGGTGCGCAGACCGGCCTGCACATTCTCGAACGTGATGTCGTAGACCTTTTTCCCCTTGGCGTAGGGGTGATCGAGATCGGCGAGCATCTGGTTCGCCATCGGCTTGATGTCGATCTCTCGCGCATCAATGCCCAGCTCTTTCATCAGGGCGTGCGCCTTGGATTTCGTGCCCTCGGTGGTGGCAAAGCCCGGCATGGTGACGCCGATAATGTCTGTGCGTTTGCGACCCATCAGGTCGAACGCCCGGACCGTGACCAGCAGCGCCTGCGTTGAATCGAGGCCGCCGGAAACGCCGATCAGCGCTTTCTTCACGCCGGAGGATTCAAGCCGCCTGCGCAGGCCCTGAACCTGTATGTTGTAAGCCTCGAAGCAGTCCTGATCGAGCAGGGCTTCATCGTCCGGCACGAACGGGAAGCGATCGACATGGCGCGCCAGCGGAAGCTTTGAACCGCGCTCTGGCGCAGCTGAAAAGCCGATGCGGCGGCGTTTCAGGCTGTCCTTGTGGTTGCGCGCAGTGTCGCGGAAAGTGCCGTTCCGGATGCGGTCCTGACCAATACGACCCACATCGATATCGGCGAGCAGCAGGGCGGACTGATCTGCGAAGCGATCCGACTCGGCGATCTTGCTGCCAAGCTCATAGACAGCCAGTTGTCCGTCCCAAGCCGTGTCCGTGGTGGATTCGCCATAGCCGGCGGCTGAATAGATATAGCCGCATGACGCGCGCGCCGATTGCGATAGGCAGAGCATGTCGCGCTCGGCGGCCTTGCCGATAGTGATGTTGGATGCGGACAGGTTGGCGATGATGTTGGCGCCGGCCAGCGCAGCGTAGGTGGAGGGCGGGATCGCCGCCCACATGTCCTCGCAGATTTCGACGGCGAGGGTGAAGCCAGGAACATCGTCGGCTTCGAACGACAGGTCCACGCCGAACGGCGTGGTATCGCCAGCGAGTGTGATCTGGTCGACAACGGCGTCGGTCGACATGGCGAACTGACGCTTTTCGTAGAACTCGCGATAGTTGGGTAGGTAGGTCTTGGGCACGACGCCGAGGATCGCTCCGCGATGGATCACCACAGCGCAGCCGTGAACGGACGGCCCCACCTGGATTGGCGCGCCGACAACGACAACCGGCGTCAGCGAACGGCTCGCATCCTTGATTTTCGCGATCGCCTCGAGAACGGCGGACAGCAATGTCGATTGCAGATGAAGGTCATCAATCGTGTAGCCGGACAGGCCAAGTTCCGGGAACACGCAAACGGAGGCCCCGGCCTTGTCGGCCTTGCGCATCAGCTCGATGGTTTCGCGGGCGTTGGACGCGGGATCGGCCAGATGCACGCGCGGGCTGGCGGCAGCGACCCGCACGAACCCGTGGGCATAGAGGTTATTGAACTCGGCCATCGCCCTAGCGCCTATCATTGCAGCCTGCGGCTCTCAATGCAGGGGATACGCCGCATAAGGTAATTATCGGGAAACCGACTTTCCAGACTTGTGGCGAAGGCGTTGATCTTGCTTTAGCGAGCACTGGTCTTCGCCTGCCAGGGAGCCAAAGGTTAATGGACGTCGACGTCGTCATCGTGGGCGCTGGGGCTGTCGGCCTGGCCGTGGCGGCGGAGTTCGCCCGCTTGGGTCATGATGTGCTGGTGCTCGAGGCGGCGGACGGGATCGGCACAGGCACCTCCTCGCGAAACTCCGAGGTGATCCATGGCGGCATGTATTACCCGACAAATAGCCTGCGCCACCGGATGTGCGTTGAGGGCAGGCGGAAGCTCTATGCCTATCTGGAGGCGCGGGGTGTGCCTCACCTCAAGCGCGGCAAGCTGATCGTTGCGACGAGCGACACTGAAACGGCGAAGATCGAAAGCATTCACGCGACCGGGCTCAAGAACGATGTTGAAAACCTGCGCCTGATTTCAGGCGCAGAGGCGATGGCGTGGGAGCCGAACCTGCGCTGCACGGCTGCGCTTTGGTCGCCTGAGACAGGCATCGTCGATAGCCACGGCTACATGCTCGCCCTGCAGGGCGAGATCGAGGACCATGGCGGCAGCGTCGTTTTCGAGACGCCGGTGACGCGCATCGAGATCATCGACGGCGGCTTCCGCGTGACGACGGGCGGGGCAGGGCCGGGCGACATCACATGCCAACGACTGGTGAACAGCGCGGGTCTTTACGCACATCAGGTTGCGCGCAGTATCGAAGGCTATCGCGCGGCTCTCATTCCCAAGCTGGTGCTTGCGAAGGGGAATTATTTCGGCTGCTCAGGCAAGCCTGCCTTCAGTCGACTGATCTACCCCGCGCCTGTTGATGGCGGTCTTGGTGTTCACGTGACGCTTGATCTCGTGGGCCGCATGCGGTTCGGGCCGGATGTGGAATGGCTGTCGACGAGCGATCCTGCGGTGGTGGACTATCGCGTGGACGCGAAGCGTTCGGATTCATTTTACGCTGCGATCCGTCGCTATTGGCCGGGCCTGTCAGATGGCGCGATCACGGCAGACTATTCCGGCTGTCGTCCGAAGCTTTCAGGGCCGGGGGAGCCTGCAGCAGACTTCCGCATCGACGGGCCGGAGCTGCATGGCGTTGCGGGGCTGGTGAACCTGTTCGGGATTGAATCGCCTGGCCTCACCAGCTCGCTTGCGATTGCCGAGGAAGTTCGCCGCCGCGTCGCGAACTAGCGGTTGATGCGAAGCACTTCTGCGAACGCCAGGAAGACGTGGTAGAGTGTGGATGCCGGCGCGTTGCCGGGAACAGGCTGTCCACTGGCATCAACCATATCGACCCACGTTCCCGGCAGCGTGCGGCCGAGATAACGGTCGAACAGGATGCCGGCGGATGACTGGATCGCAGGCGC
>CALMWO010000048.1 GCA_937873805.1 uncultured Hyphomonadaceae bacterium | reverse complement strand
CGGTTTCGGTGTAAATCGTAACGGTAAGGTCATAGGGTTACCCCTTGGCTAAGCTACTCGACCCCATTGCCTGCAAGCGAAGTGGCGCAGCGGATTCGGTGTCGTGGCTGCGCCCCCGCTGGGAGCACGCGGTGAATGCTGCGCTTATCCGCAAAGGATCTGCTGAACGCGTTGACCACCGCAGTTTTAAGACGCGGGGAATCGAGCGCCTGCCGACCGTACATGTCGGCAAGAAGGGGGCAGCGGCCAGGGGCCGAGCCGGTCTGAATGCCCGTCTTCGGGCCAAGAATGCACAGGCGCTGGCCCTTGAAGAGCAAATGAGCAAGTTGATGCGCATGAAAGCCCGACTGGCCGCGCGGGCAGAGTCAATGCCCGATCCGCAGCGCGGGGTTCAAGTCGTCGAGGACCGTGCATCCGATTTGTCACCTTGGCGCCGAGCCAAGGAGAAGTTGCCAAGCTCTCGAGGCACCGGAGCAGTTGTCCGTAGGGGCAGTGCACCATCGAATCAGCAATCTGAACGCCGCAAACCACCACGATCACGGCATCGTCCCTAATCCAGTCTTGTATCGAGAGGTTGGATAAAAACACAGCCTTGGACTAGAGGGTCATCAATCTGATCAGGGTAAGATGCTCAGAATGCGCTTGTCCATCATTTTCGTTTCGACCCTAGCCCGGAGGCCATCAATCTATGGCTGCTGACCTGTCGCAGTCGCAACGGGAGCGAATTGCGTACCTTGAGCTGAAAGCGTACTTCGCTGGCGAGTTGCGGCGTGCTGACATCGAAGAGCGGTTCGGAGTGAAGCCAGCAGCTGCTACGCGAGACCTAGCCGCTTATCGTCAACTGGCTCCAGCGAACCTGTCATACGACGTGCTGGCCCGTTGCTATCGGCCTGCGATTTCCTTCAAGCCGGTTTTCGAGTTTTCACCAGACCGCGTGCTGGCTTGGCTGCTGCACGGGTTCGGCGACGGTTTGGATCTGAAGCTTCGCAAGGCTGCTCCTTGCGAAGGGCCTGGCAACTTGGTTCGACCTGATCTGAGCATTCTGGCTACCGTGACTCGGGCGCTGTGCGCAAAGAGCGCGCTCAAGGTGACCTACCTGTCGTTGTCTTCGGGGGCGGCCTCGCGTGAACTGGTGCCGGTTGCATTGGCAGACAACGGACTGCGATGGCATGTCCGGGCATTCGACAGAAACAAGTCGCGGTTTGGTGACTTTGTTCTCTCTCGCATCACGAGAGCCACAGAGCTGGACGGCTCAGTCGAAGAGCATGAGCTACTGGGGGGCGATGAGCAATGGGCTCGAATCGTGGACTTGGAATTGGTCCCGCATCCTGGCATCACTTGGCCCAAGGCCGTCGAAGCTGACTACGCGATGACCGATGGCGTCCTACGAATCAAGTCGCGAGCGGCGCTTGCGGGCTACGTGCTGCGCCGATGGAACATCGACAGCTCGCCTGATCACAGGCTTGATCCGTCCTCGCATCACCTTTGGCTGAAAAACACGCAGACGCTTTACGGCGTCGAGAGCGCGGCATTGGCTCCCGGATACGCCGTGGACGGCGCGGGCCAAGCCTAAGAAGAACAGGGAAGAACGAATGAAACTCGAACAGATCGCCAAGGGCGCTCAGATATCCGGCATCGAACCCGGCAAGGTGGTGCGGGTGGTCAGCGCTGACCCCTTGGGCGACAACGCCGTCACGGTCGTTTACAAGGCCGACGATGGCCGCTTGGGCGAGCGGGTGCTGTTCCGGTCGAATGAGGCCGAGCTACACATCGCATCCGTGGGCAGGCCTTGGAGCTTCGATGCGGACGGGGCCGACTTCAAGCTCGCGGCAGAGGCCTACCGGATCAATTTGGCCCACCTCTTTGATCCCATGATGGCGGTCCATACCTCGAATGTGGAACCGCTCCCGCACCAGATCACCGCGGTCTATGAGTCCATGCTGCCCAGGCAGCCGCTGCGCTACGTGCTGGCTGACGATCCGGGAGCAGGCAAAACGATCATGGCGGGGCTTTTGATTCGTGAGCTTCTGATGCGAGCGGATGCCGCCCGCATCCTGATCGTGTCGCCTGGCAGTCTTGTGGAGCAGTGGCAAGACGAATTGTTCGAGAAGTTCGGGCTTTCATTCACGCTGTTTGGCCGCGACCTGATGGACCAGAGCCGCAGTGGCAATCCGTTCGACGACCACGATTTGCTGGTGGCCCGGCTCGACCAGCTTTCGCGCAGTGAAGAGCTCCAAGAGAAGATCAGGAATTCCCGTTGGGACCTGATCGTGGTGGACGAAGCCCACAAGCTCTCCGCCACTTGGTTTGGCACCAAGATCAACGAGACCAAGCGCTTCAAGCTGGGCCAGCTCTTGGGTTCGGTCACACGCCACTTTCTGCTGATGACGGCCACGCCTCACAACGGCAAGGAAGAGGACTTCCAGCTTTTCATGTCGCTGCTCGACTCCGACCGCTTCTTCGGCAAATTCCGCGATGGCGCCCATAAAGTCGATGTCACCGACCTTATGCGTCGGATGGTCAAGGAAGACCTGTTGAAGTTCGATGGCACGAGGCTCTTCCCTGAGCGCGTGGCCTACACCGCTAATTACAAGCTTTCGGAAGCCGAGGCTCAGCTCTACAACGACGTGACGACTTACGTCAAAGAGGAGATGAACCGGGCGGACCAACTCGACGGCAAACGGAAGGGGACTGTTGGCTTCGCCTTGACGGCCCTGCAACGCCGTTTGGCATCGAGCCCCGAGGCGATATATCAATCTTTGAAGCGGCGCCGCGAGAAGCTCAAACGCCGGATCGAAGAAGAGAAGATCAAGCAGCGCGGGGGCGGCAAGTCATTGGCGGAGACCTACGCGGACAAGGCGTCCGAAGACATTTGGGACTCAGCCGACGACATGGCCCCGGAGGACTACGAAGAGTTCGAGGAAGAGGTCGTTGACCAGGCCACCGCAGCCCAAACCATCGCAGAGCTCGAAGCCGAAGTCTTCACGCTGGGGCACCTCGAAGAGCAGGCCAAGACCTTGGTCCACTCGGGGCAGGATCGCAAGTGGGAAGAGCTGCGCGAGCTCTTGCAGAACACGCCGGAGATGCGCGGACCCGATGGCTTGCAGCGCAAGCTCATCATCTTCACCGAGCACCGCGACACGCTGAACTATTTGGCCGACCGGATTCGGGGCCTCTTGGGCAAGCATGAAGCCGTCGTGATGATTCATGGTGGGGTTCACCGCGAGGATCGGCGCAAGGTTCAGGAGCTGTTCCGCAACGACAAGGACACGCGTGTCTTGCTTGCCACGGACGCGGCGGGCGAAGGCGTGAACTTGCAGAACGCCCACCTGATGGTGAACTACGACTTGCCTTGGAACCCGAACCGCTTGGAGCAGCGCTTCGGGCGCATCCACCGCATCGGACAAACGCAGGTTTGCCACCTGTGGAACATGGTCGCCGCCGAGACCCGCGAGGGCGATGTGTTTCAAAAGCTCTTCGACAAGATCGAGATCGAGCGCAAGGCCTTGGGTGGCCGCGTCTTCGACATCTTGGGCGAGGTCTTCGATGGCGTGAGCCTGCGAGACCTTTTGATTGAGGCGATCCGCTACGGGGAAGACCCAGCCCGCAAGGAGCACCTGCGCGAAGTCGTGGCAGGCGCCTTGGAGACCGAAAAGCTGCGCGAGATCATCAAGCGCAACGCTCTGGCCGAAGAGGTCATGAGCGAGGAGCGGCTCTTCGCCCTCAAAGAAGAGATGGAGAAGGCCGAGGCCCGAAAACTCCAGCCCTATTTCATCCGCTCATTCTTTGCCCAAGCCTTCGAGCGTCTTGGCGGGGACCTGCGCCCGCGTGGCTCGGGCCGATACGAGATCACCTTCGTTCCCGCGACCATCCGCGAGCGCGACCGCCAGATTTCGGGCCGTGACCGGCGAAACATGAATCCAGTCGTGACCAAATACGAGCGGGTCTGCTTCGAGAAGAACAAGGTTCGCGTCGAGGACAAGCCCAATGAAGCGGTGGCGAGCCTGCTGCATCCGGCACACCCCCTCATGCAGTCGGTTGTGGACCTGATGATCGAGCAGCACCGAGGCAAGCTCAAACAGGGGGCCGTGCTGGTGGACCCCAACGACGAGGGGATCGACCCGAAGCTACTGTTCCTGATCGACCACTCCGTCAAGGAAGGTGGCGAATCGGGCTTGGTTGTATCGCGCCGCTTGCAGTTCGTGACCATCGACCGCCACGGCCAAATCTGCAATGCCGGTTGGGCTCCCCACTTGGACCTCAACCCCATCGAGCCCGATCAACGTGCCATGGTGGCAAGCGAGATCGATGCCGACTGGATCAAGAAGGACTTGGAAGTGGCAGCCCTCAGCCACGCTTCCGACAAGTTGGTGCCCGAGCACTTCGAGGAAGTCAGGGAGCGCCGCGAGCGCCAGATCGACAAGAACCTCGCGGCGATCCATGAGCGCCTGGTCAAGGAAATCGACTATTGGTCCGACCGCCACGAGAAGCTCAAAACCGACCTGTCCGTGGGCAAGGATGTCCGGCTTCCCTTGGAGAACGTCCGGCGCACCATTGACGAGCTGACGGTCCGCCTCGAAACCCGCACCAAGGGACTGCAAGCCATGCGGCATGTAGTCTCGGGCATGCCCGTCGTGGTGGGCGGAGCCCTTGTGATTCCGGCAGGGCTAATCGCCATGCGAAGCGGCGAGGCCGAAGGCCCGACATGGTCCGCCGATGCGCAGGCCCGCGCCCGTGTTGAGAAGGTAGCCATGGAGGCCGTCCGCAAGGCGGAAGAGGCCAAGGGCCATCAGGTGATCGATGTATCCGCTGAGAAGTGCGGTTGGGATTTGACGGCGATTGTTCCGGTGGCTGAGGGCAAGCTCCCGCAGGCCCGCCACATCGAGGTCAAGGGACGCTCGAAGGGCCAATCGACCATCACCGTCACCCGAAACGAAATCCTCTACGGGCTCAACCAGGCCGACAAGTTCATCTTGGCCATCGTGATCGTCGATGGCGACGACCATGAAGGTCCCCATTACGTTCGCAACCCATTCACGCAAGAGCCTGATTGGGCGGTGACCAGCATCAACTTGGACCTCGCGTCCCTGCTCGAAAGGGCGCAAGCATCATGACCATCAAAACACCAAAAAAACTCATCGAAGTGGCGCTGCCGCTGGACGACATCAATGTCGCCTCGTCCAAGGAAAAATCCATTCGCCACGGGCACCCGTCCACGCTGCATCTTTGGTTCGCCCGCCGTCCGCTGGCTGCTGCACGGGCGATCCTGTTCGCCCAGATGGTCAACGATCCAGGTTATGAGCGCCATCTTGGAAGGGGCGTTAACAAAGAGAAGGCCAAGATCGAGCGCGAGCGTTTGTTCAACATCATTCGCGACTTGGTGAAGTGGGAAAACACCGACAACCAAGAGGTCCTCGACCGCGCGCGGGCCGAAATCCGCAAGTCGTGGAAGGAGACGTGCGACCTCAATGCTGGAGTCGAAGGTTTCGACCCGAACGTATTGCCGGTCTTCCATGATCCTTTCGCTGGCGGCGGGTCGCTGCCGCTGGAAGCGCAGCGCCTCGGATTCGAGAGCTACGCCACCGACTTGAACCCGGTTCCCGTGGTGCTCAACAAGGCAATGATCGAGATTCCGCCTCGATTCAAAGACAAGCCTCCCGTGGGGCCACAGTCATTGGCCGCGAAGCAGGAGCGCATCCCAGAGCGGTGGCTTGGAGCGCGCGGTTTATCCGAAGACCTGCGTCGATATGGCAACTGGGTCGGACAAGAAGCGGCAAAGCGCCTCGGCAAGCAATACGCTCCGATCAAGCTTCCGAAGCGGCTTGGTGGCGGCATGGGAACCGTGATGACTTGGCTGTGGTGCCGAACCGTCGCGAGTCCCAATCCGGCAGCGGGCGGCGCCCACATCCCGCTTGCCAAGTCGTTCCAGCTCGCCACGCGCGAAGGCCGCGAAATTCACATCGTGCCCAAGGTCGCATCCGACAAGAGCAGCTACTCATTTGTTCTTCAAGAGGGCGGAAGCCCGAAGTTGACCAGCACGGTCGGTGGGCGCGGGGGCATTTGCATCCTGACCGACTCGCCGATTCCCTTGACCTACATCCGAGCCGAAGGAGTCGCCGGGCGCATGGGGCAACGCTTGATGGCCGCCGTGGTCGATACGCCCAATGGCAAGGCCTACGTCGCCGCCAGCGAAATGGAGGAGTTGGACTTCTCCGCCATCGAGCCGACAGCGCCGGAGGCCGACATCCTTCATTGGGCGGGTTGCACCAATGTCGTGGTCTACGGCATGAAGACTTTCCAAAGCCTCTTCAACGTGCGTCAGCAATTGGCCTTGTCCACATTCGGCTCGTTGGTGGTCGAGGCGCGCGATGTGATTAAGCGCGACGCCATCAAGGCGGGCTTGAAGGACGATGGCTTGGGCTTGGAACAGGGTGGAACCGGAGCAACCGCCTATGCGGAGGCCGTCTCCGTCTACTTGACCTGCGCGATTGGACGGGCTGCCGACTACTGGAACACACTGACCTCGTGGGAGTCGGGTGGCGAGTTTGTCGCGCACGCGTTCACCAAGCACGCCTTGCCCATCGTGTGGGACTACGGCGAAATCAACCCGCTGACCGATGGCGGCGGATCATGGGTGAGCGCTTTGGGATGGATCGCCCGCGTGATCGACTTGCTGCCTGCCTACAAGACCGGGCACGCGATGCAGCTCGATGCTGCCAAGTCGAGCATTCCAAACGCGTCCCAGACGGTGGTGTCCACCGATCCTCCTTATTACGACAACGTCCCCTATTCGAACCTCTCGGACTTCTTCTACATTTGGATGAGGCCGTGCCTGCGCCAGGTCTTCCCTGACATCTTCGCGACCAGGCAGACGCCAAAGGCCGACGAGCTGGTTGCTTCGCACAGCTTGTATGAGGATATCGATGACGCGATGCGCCACTTCACAGACGGCATGACATTGGCGCTGCGCCAAATGCATGCGAAGTCCAACGAGTCGGTTCCAGTCACGATTTACTACGCGTTCAAGCAAAGCGACACGGGCGCGAGCGGCACCGCTTCGTCAGGGTGGGAGAGTTTCCTCGAATCGGTCATCAAGGCAGAGTTCGTCATCACCGGCACTTGGCCTGTGCGCACCGAGCGCAGCAGCCGGGGGCGGGCCATCGGATCGAACGCTTTGGCCTCATCCATCGTGCTGGTGTGCCGCAAGCGGGACAAGGATGCTCAGACGATTTCGCGCCGCGAATTCCAACGCGAGCTCAAGGATCAGCTTGCCGAAGCGCTCGACGTGATGATTGGAGGCGCCGAGGGGGTTTCTCCTGTCGCTCCTGTTGATTTGGCCCAAGCCGTCATCGGACCTGGCATGGCGATCTTTTCGAAGTATTCGGCAGTCCTTGAAGCCGATGGCAGTCCCATGACGGTCCACACGGCGCTGACGATCATCAACAAGATGCTCACCGAAGGCGCGGACGACTTTGATTCCGACACGCAGTTTTGCCTCGCTTGGTTCGATGAGCAAGGCTGGTCGGCGGGCGATTTCGGACAGGCCGACGTGTTGGCAAGAGCAAAGGGAACCAGCGTTCAAGGCGTTGCCGCTGCGGGCGTGGTCGAGTCGGGCTCGGGAAGCGTGAGGCTCTTCAAGCCTTCGGAATACCCGTCGGATTGGCTGCCGGAGAACGATAACAACACGCCGGTATGGGAGGCGCTGCATCAGATGATTCGGGCACTTCAAACACAAGGCGAGTTGGCTTCGGGAGAGCTCCTCGCAGGCATGCCCGCGCGGGCTGACCACGTTCGGAACCTAGCCTATCGGCTCTACACGCTTTGCGAGCGCAAGGGTTGGGCGGAGGAGGCCAAGGGCTACAACGAATTGATCACTTCTTGGACGGGCATTGAAGCCGCTTCGCACGAGAAGGGGCACTTGGGCTCGCAAGTGAAATTGGATATCTAAGGGAGAAGAGAATGAGTTTGAAGCCTTGGCGCGAAATCGCCGTCCCCCATGAAGATGTCTTGAAGGGCACCTTCCAACAAGCTGAATTCGCAGCTGATTTGTCTCGTGTTCACCAAGGCACTGCCACGGTTGAATACCAAGATGCTTCCCTGTTCTTTCAGCGGACCTTCATCACCGAAGGCATGCGTCTCTTGCTCGATTCCGTCGTCAAGCGGCTTGCGGGCAAAGGTGGCGATCCTGTCGTGCAGTTGCAAACGGCCTTTGGGGGCGGCAAGACCCACACGCTGCTCGCGGTTTACCACCTCGCTGAAGGCAAAGCTCAGGCAAGCAAGTTGCAAGGCATTCCGCCCATCCTTGATCAAGCGGGCATCGCCGAGCTTCCCAAGGCGAAGATCGCTGTCCTTGATGGTGTGGAGCTCTTGGGTTTAGCCAGCAAGCCGCGCACGCACGGGCAAACAGTCGTCAAGACGCTGTGGGGCGAGTTGGCATACCAGTTGGGGGGAGCCGATGGCTACGCCATGGTCAAGGAAGCCGACGAGAGCGGCACAGCGCCAGGCAAAGGGGAATTGATCGAGCTGCTGTCCGCCAATTCCCCTTGCATTGTGTTGATGGACGAATTGGTCCGCTACGTTTCGCAGTTCGAAGAGGGCAAGACGCTGTCGGGCGGCACCTACGACACGCAACTCTCCTTTGTGCAGTCATTGACCGAAGCCTTGAAGGCTGTCCCAAGAGCCATGCTGCTCGCGTCTTTGCCGTATTCGGATCAAGAGGCGGGCAGCCAGCAAGGCGTCAAAGCTCTGCGAGCGTTGGAGCACTACTTTGGCCGCGTGCAGGCCTTGTGGAAGCCCGTAGGTATTGAAGAGGCCTTTGAGATCGTCAGGCGGCGCCTTTTTTCGGATGTGAAGGACAGGCTCGCAGCTGAAGAAGTGTGCAAGGCATACGCTGACCTCTACACCGGCAACGCTGGCGACTTCCCGCCGGAGACGCAAGAAGCCAAGTATTTGATTCGCCTCAACCACGCCTACCCCATTCACCCCGAGGTTTTCGACCGGCTCTATGAAGATTGGTCGAGCCTGCCGAGCTTTCAGCGCACGCGGGGGGTGCTGAAGTTGATGGCGAAGGTAATCCACAGGCTTTGGACCTCAGGCAACAACGACCTGATGATCCAGCCAGGCTCGCTGCCGCTGTTCGATGGCGATACCCGAAACGAGGCGATCTACTACTTGCCGCAGGGTTGGGACCCAGTCCTTGATGGGGACATCGACGGAGAGCGGGCGACCGCCACGGAGATCGACAACTCCAAACCCTTGTTCGGTTCAATCCATGCCTGCCGCAGGATCACGCGCTCTGTCTTCTTGGGGTCGGCGCCTGATGCGGGTGCTGTTGGCACCGCGAAGCATCACAGGGGCCTCGAACTCGAAAGGCTGCTCTTGGGCTGCGCCCAGCCCGGCCAAGTGATCGGGCACTACAAGGACGGCGTGAGGGCCTTGGTGGACCGGCTGCAATACCTCAACAGCGAGAACAACCGCTATTGGTTCGATACCCGGCCCAACCTCCGCCGCGAGATGGAGGACCGCAAGCGCCGGTTCGATCTGCGCGAGGACGTGTATCCCTTCATCAAGGACAAGCTGCGCTTCGCAAATGGCGTGTTTGGCGGAACGCATGTGTTCACCTCCTCAGCCGATGTGCCTGACGATTGGCAGCTTCGGCTTGTGGTGTTGCCACCCGAGGCGACATTCAGCAAGGGAGCTCAGAGTCCAGCGATTGATGCCGCGACTGCGATCCTGAAAAAACGTGGCGAGCAAGATCGCCAAAAGCAAAACCGGTTGATCTTCTTGGCCCCCGACACCGACAGCATTTCAAGGCTGAAGGATCAAGTGACTTCGTCTCTCGCGTGGAAGTCCATTGTGGACGACGTGAAGGAGGGGCGTCTCAACTTGGACGGGCACCAGACCAAGCAGGCATCGGCCAGCCTTGAACAGGCCAATGACGCCTTGGCCCGCATGGTGCGCGAGACCTTCAAGTGGTTGCTGGCCCCCTTGCAGGAAGCCAAGCCTGGCAAGGGCATTGGCGATATTCAATGGGACCACTTCCAGATCAATCCGGCTGCGGTGAACCGCACCGAGGAGATCGAGAAAGTGCTCAAAGAGCATGAGCTGCTCATCACCGAATGGGCGCCGATCCATTTGGCCAAGATGCTGCAAACGTGGTTCTGGAAGGATGACGCGACGGCAGTCAGCGCCTTGGAGACGTGGCAAAAGACATGCTGCTACCTCTACCTGCCAAGACTTCGCGAAGCCGACACCCTGCGGGCGACCATTGCCGCAGGCGTGTCTTCGCGTGACTTCTTTGGCATTGCCTATGGCCGCGAAGAGGGCCGCTTTCAGGGCTTCAATTTCGCCCAAAGCACCACGCCCATCCTTGACGACGCGTTGTTGCTCATCGAGCCCAAGGCGGCGTCGGCATTCGCCGCAAAGCTTGCCGAGGAGGCAGCCGAGCGCGATGCCGCAGCCAAAGCGAAGGAAGCGGGTGTCTCTGGCACCGGAGGCGGTTCCAAGGGCGAATCCACAGGCGGAGCATCGACGACTTCGACTGGAACGGGTGGAGGATCAGGCACAGGAGGTGGTGGGTCAACTGGCACCGGATCGAGCGCGGGAACGGGGAGCGGCACAGGTGGTGCTGCATCCATCAAGAAGACGATGTTCTTTGGTTCGGTGGAACTCGACCCCATCAAGGCCAAGTTGCAGTTCTCCGGAGTGGCCGAGGACGTGCTGATGCTCTTTACCCAAAAGCCAGGTGTGAAGGTGCGCATCTCTGTCGAGATCGAGGCCGAGTCCCCCGGCGGTTTTGACGATGGCATTCAGCGGGCGGTTCGCGAGAACTGCGATCAGTTGAAGTTCAAGAACAGGGCTTTCGAGGATTGACCATCATGGGCAAGATCATTGTTCAGGCCCTGCCCAGTGCAAGGGAAATGGAAAAGCTTCTGCAATCGCTCATCGACGATAGCGAAAGCGACTTTTCAGATGCCCTTGACCATGACGTGTCCCATATCGATCAGCGTGCCCAAGTCCATGCCGTTCGAATCACAGACGTGGACATCAACGGGTCAGATATCGCCGTGACCTATGAGCTGGAATACAGCATCTACAACGGTTGCAAGGACATGGACATAGTGGACAGCGAAGAGCTCCATGTCTTCGGTGAACTTACCGACGAGGGTTGGGCGTTTGACGAACACGTCCCGCCACCCAAGCGCGACACGGTGGACGAGTTCTGAGAAATCTCGCCGCCATTTTCAAATTTCGATTCAACAGCACGTCAAGAAGGGGAGGTTGCCATGAAGCTAACAAAAGTCCGCGTCCAGAACTATCGGTCCGTAGAGGACAGCGGGGAATTTGAAGTCGGCGACCTCACTTGCTTGGTCGGCAAAAACGAGGCGGGCAAGACGGCGCTGCTGAGCGCGATGCGGGGACTCAAACCGTCGCAGTCGTTTGAATTTGATGAGCCCATCGACTACCCCCGGCGCTTTTCGACTCGATTCGATGACCGTCATGAGGACGGAACGGCAGAAGTCATCCGAACATGGTGGCGGCTTGAAACCGCGGACTTGGCCGTTGTTGAAAAGCGATTTGGGGCTGGAGTCTTGAAGGGTGACACGTTTCAAGCCCACTTTGGATTTCGATACGAGGACGACAGCCGTATTTGGGTGATCGATGTTGATAGCGCCAAGGTGCTCGAAAACATGCTGACCAAGCATGCCCTCGACGCGACCGAGCGCAACGTCCTGCACGGGGTGGCGGATGGGCCAGGAGCAGACAAGGCTCTATCGGGATTGGCAGAGAGAACACCGAAGCAGGAGGCGCTCTTGCAGGACATCAAGAAGTGCAGGGATTCGAGCTTCTCCAAGGGTGTGATCGATGTCCTGTCGGCCAGGCAGCCCAAGTTCTTCTTCACCTCGCACTTCGAGCGCATGTCGGGCATGGTCTCGATTCAGAAGCTCCAACAAGACAAGCAGAACAAGACTGTTTCAGTCGGCGACCTGATTTTTCTAGCCTTCCTCGAATACGCGGGGACGACGCTTGAAGAACTGTTGGAGGCGGACCGCCGTGAGACGTTGAAGGCAACTTGCGAGGCCGCCAGCAATGAGATTACCGAGGAAATCTTCCAGTTCTGGAGCCAGAACAACGCATTGGAAGTGGTCATCGATATTGACAGCGGCAAGGCCAAGGACCCCGCGCCGTTCAACACGGGCACCGTGGCGGAAATCCGGATCAAGAACAACAATCACAAGGCGACGCTTCCCTTGTCCGAGCGCAGCGCGGGCTTTGTTTGGTTCTTCTCCTTCCTCGCCCAGTTCAAGCAGTTGAGGAAGACTCCGGGCAACGGCAATGCCATCATCTTGTTGGACGAGCCGGGCCTGACCCTGCACGGAAAGGCGCAAGGCGATTTGCTGCGCTACATCGTCGAGCGGCTGCTGCCGGACCACCAAGTCATCTTCACCACCCACTCGCCCTTCATGGTGCCGATGGATCGCCTTGCCGATGTTCGAATCGTGGAGGACGTGGTCATCGAAAAGCCGGGCAAGCGGCCCGAGGTCAAAGGCACGAAGGTTCGATCCGACGTGTTGGAGGTCAACGACGACACGCTCTTCCCACTTCAAGGCGCCTTAGGCTATGAGGTCACTCAGTCGCTCTTCATCGGCGCCAACACGTGGTTGGTCGAAGGCCCGTCGGACATCCTCTATCTGCAGGTTTTGTCGCAGGCGTTGACCAAGCGCCGTCGCGTTGGGCTTGACCCGAAGTGGACGTTGTGCCCCTCGGGCGGCATCGACAAGATCGCTCCGTTCGTGAGGCTGTTCGGCGGCAACAGGATCAACGTGGCGGTGCTCTCAGACATCGCCAATGGCGACAAGACCAAGATCGAGAACTTGAAGAAGGCCGATATCCTGAAAGCCGGGCACTTCTACACTTGTGCGGACTTCACGAGCCAGGCCGAATCGGATGTCGAAGATCTGTTCGACACCGACCTGTTTGTTGAGATGCTCAACGGTGCTTACAAGCCACCAGCAGCCAATGTGGTGACGAAGGACGCTTTGATGGAGGCGGCAGCGACTTCGCGCATCGTAAAGAAGGCGGAGGCACTATTCAAGTTGATGCACGGATAGGAAATTCAACCGCATGAGGCCAAGTATGGCACGAGTTTTGGGCCTC
>CALMWO010000047.1 GCA_937873805.1 uncultured Hyphomonadaceae bacterium | reverse complement strand
CGACACGGTCCGGATCAGCGTCACCAACACGCTGGACGAGGACACCTCCATCCACTGGCACGGCCTGCTTATCCCGATGGAAATGGATGGTGTCCCGGGTGTGTCGTTCCCCGGCATTCGGGCTGGCGAGACATTCGTCTATGAGTTTCCCGTCAAGCAGTCGGGCACCTACTGGTACCACAGCCATTCGGGGTTGCAGGAGCAGGAAGGACACTATGCCCCGATCGTTATTGATCCGGCAGGCCCCGATCCGGTCGCGTATGATCGCGAGCACGTCGTGGTTCTCTCTGACTACAGCTTCCTGCACCCGCACAGCATCTTCCAGAAGCTCAAGCAGGAAGCGGGCATCTTCAATTTTCAGAAGCAGACAATCGCGGGTCTTCTTGCCGGCAAGGACCAGACGCTCGCCGAACGGCTGGAGTGGTCGAAGGAGCTGATGGATCCGACCGACATCTCCGATGTCACGGGCTCTGTCTACACCTTCCTGATCAACGGGCACGGTCCGAAGGACAACTGGACGGCGCGGTTCAAGCCGGGCGAGCGTGTGCGGCTGCGATTTGTGAACGCGGCGGCTCAGACGGTTTTCAACGTTCGCATCCCTGCCTTGCGTATGAGCGTGGTCGCGTCAGACGGTCAGAATGTTCGGCCTGTAACCGTCGATGAGTTCCAGATCGGAAACGCAGAAACCTATGATGTCATCGTCGAGCCGACGGAGGACAAGGCGTTTACGCTCGTCGCTGAAGCCGTTGATCGGTCTGGCATGGCCGTCGCGACCTTGGCGCCGCGCGAGGGGATGACCGCAGCTCTTCCTCCTCTGCGCGAACGCCCGCTCGGTACGATGAAGGACATGGGCATGAGCCATGGCGACATGGCGATGGAAGGAATGGATCACGGGGCTGGCGATCACGGCGCAATGGTGGCGATGCCGGCGCCCGGCATGGGGCCGCCACGTGTGCGCGGGTCTGATGTCATGGCAGCAATGCCGGGCATGGATATGTCCATGCGCAACTGGATGAATGCGCCACAGGTCGAGATGGGCCCGGGCGTCCAGACGATTGCTCCCATGCCGACGGACCGGACGGGCGAGACGGGGCAGGGGCTCGAGAGCGTCGGCCACCGTGTCCTCGTCTATCGCGATCTTGTTGCGCTCGAGCCTAATCTCGACCTGCGCGCTCCGTCACGCACGCTGGAGATCCGCCTCACAGGAAATATGGAACGGTTCATGTGGGGCTTCGACGGCAGGAAGTATTCCGACAATCCACCGCCCTATGCCTTCCGGGCGAACGAGCGCGTGCGCGTCAGCCTCGTCAACGACACGATGATGGCGCATCCAATCCACCTGCACGGTCATTTCTTTGAATTGGCGCAGCCCGCGCCGCTTGGACACATGCCGCGCAAGCACACGGTCATCGTGGCGCCCGGCGGCATCGTCCAATTCGACTTCACGGCGGAGCCGGGCGACTGGGCGTTCCATTGTCACATGCTCTATCACATGCACGCCGGGATGTTTCAGGTCTTCAGCGTACGCAAGGTCGCGGGAGCTTCGGCATGAAACGGCTTGCTCTCCTAACTGCAGTCTCTCTTGCATGCGCAGCGCCAGCCTTCGCACAGCATGAAGGCCATCCCATGCCGCAACAGTCGGCGCCGCCCGCGCAACAGCCCGCCGTCGTCCCGGAAAATCATGGCGACCATGCGATGCCGCCCGGGAAAAAGGTCGAAGGTCCGCAGCCAATGACCATGGACGCCGTGGACCCGCCCGAGGCCGGGAACGACATCCCGCCTGATGCACCTGTCGACCACGCAGCCGATGCATTCTTTCCAAAGGCCGACATGGAACGCGCGAGGCGTATTCTGGACGAAGAGCATGGCGGCGCGCTCGTATCCAAGTTCATGCTGAACGAACTGGAATACATGGGCGGCGACAATGTCGATGGCTATCGCTGGGATGGGCAGGCCTGGTTCGGTGGCGACATCGACCGCCTGGTGCTGAAGTCCAAAGGCGAGGGCGTCAACAAACTCGAAAGCGCGGAAGTGCAGGCCCTGTATTCTCGCGCGGTCGGTCCTTACACTGACGTGCAGGTCGGCGTTCGCTACGACATCGAACCCAATCCGTCGCGCACCTATCTGGCGGTCGGCTTTGAATCGCTCATGCCTTACTGGTTCGATGTCGAAGGTGGCCTGTTCTTCGGCAATCGCGGACAGGTCCTGGGGCGGATCAAGGGGAGCACGGACTTCATGCTGACCCAGCGTCTTGTGCTTCAGCCGGCGGGCGAGCTAAATTTTGCGGCTAAGGATGATATGGCGATCGGACTCGGTTCGGGTTTCACGGACGCCGAAGTCGGCCTACGCTTGAGGTATGAAATCCATCGGGAGTTCGCGCCCTATGTCGGCGTCCTGTGGGAACGCAAGCTCGGCTCAACAGCCGATATTGCGCGTGCTGCAGGAGAGGGTCCGGAGTCGACGCGCTTCGTCGCCGGGCTGCGCGCCTGGTTCTAGATCGTTCTCGTTCGGAGGTATCCATGATCCGAAGTGTGCTTCTTGCTGCTGTTGTCGCGTCAGCAAGCTTGACCTCTCCGGCATTCGGCCAAGGCAGCGGACCTGTTGTTGATCTGCGTTCGCCCGCCGCGGCTGAAGCCGCAAATGTCATTGACGTCTTTCATGCGGCTCTAGCGCGGGCCGATGTGGCTGCGGCGCTCGCGGTCCTGGCGGATGACGTTCTCATTTTCGAGGCCGGCCATGTCGAACGCTCAAAATCGGAGTATGCGTCCCATCACGCACCCGCGGATGCTGCTTATGCTTCGGCCGTACCCTCGAAACTGCAGAAGCGGACGGCAGTTGCTGATGCAGATGTGGCCTGGGTCACGAGCGAGTCGCGCGCGACTGGCCGGTACAAGGACAAGGCCGTCGATCAACTTGCAACGGAGACGATGATGCTGCGCAAGACGGTGGATGGTTGGCGCATCATCCACATCCACTGGTCGTCACGACCAGCGCCGAAATAGGTCTCTCTTCAGTCGTCGTCTGATCCCTCTGCATTGAGGATCGTCGCCAGCGTCTTGCGGGCGCGATAGACGCGGGTCTCGATTGCCTTGGACGTCACCCCAAGCGCGGCGGCCGCTTCGTCGTGGGACATGCCCTCGAACGCCGTGAGAAGTAGCGGTTCTTTCAGCTGGGTTGGCAGTTGCGCGATGGCGCGATCCAACCGTGCCACTGCTTCTTCTTCGGCCCCACCTTCATCGGCTGCATTCGCGACATTTGCAGTTTCGATATCCCCTGCGCGGTAGAAGAACTTCCGAACGGCGCGCCTGCGTCCCCAGTCGCGGCACTTGTTGAGCGCAATCCGGCGTAGCCAGACGATCACGGGGCGTTCAGGGTCGAGGCGTCCAATTGCCTGCCAAGCGGCAACAAACGAGTCCTGGAGAATGTCATAGGCTTCTTCGGCATCGCCGATATAGCGCCGGATGAAGCGGTAGAGCGCATCCTGGTTCAGACGAACAAGGGCATTGAAGGCCGCGCGATCGCCCTTGGCGGCGCGTCTCGCCAGATCGACGTCAGCGGCGACCTTGGGCGCGGCAGTCA
>CALMWO010000046.1 GCA_937873805.1 uncultured Hyphomonadaceae bacterium | reverse complement strand
CCACCCATATTTTTGACCTCGACAAGATTCATGGAGGCCTGGATGTGCGCTGGGCCCGAGCCGGCGAAGAGCTCAAGCTTCTCAACGGCAACACGGTCGTGCTGGATGAGAAGGTCGGCGTGATCGCTGACGCGCAGACCGTGGCCGAGCGGTACCCCGCGCGTGATGCCATAGACGATGGTCGGATCGCTCTGCAGCCGCATCGGCTTGTTCAGGCGGTTGATGAACAAGGACGCCACCTGCGGACGCTCATGCGGCACGCCGGTTTCATTCTCGACGATGGAAGCGAGATTCACCGCCTCTTCCGGCGTCTTCACCGGCAGACCGGGCTGACGGTTGGGCCAGAGCTCAGCCAGCAGATCCTGCTGCGCCTTGATCATGCGATTGATGACGGATTCAACCGTATCGCCCCGCGTCACCGCGTAATCGCCGGGCAGAAGCACGCCCTCGGCGGGGACAGCAGGAACAGGCCCGGCGAGCTTGTAGGTATGCTCCGCGCCGCCAGTCGCTTTCCACTGGCGCTCGACCAGCAGGCTGAGGATCATCTGGCTGGTCAGGCCCTCGGGCACGATCACTGCGTATTGAAGCGCGCTGCCTTCCGAGAGCTCCTTCACGATCGCTTCCATCGAAGCGCCGCTCTTGATCTCGTATTCGCCGGCTTTCATCACCGGCTTGTCGCCGAGGACTTCGCGCACGCGAAGCGCCAGGCGGAACTGGCTATCATCCGCAATCGCGCCTGCTTCCTTGAGCGTCGTGGCAATCGCCTGAGCGCCCGATCCGCGCTCGATCATCACGACACGCGGCTTGCCATCAGCCGTTGCCGGGCCTTCTGCGGTGAACGCGCTATTGAGCCAGAACCAGCCCGCGCCGGCTGCAACAGCAGCGACGATCACCAGCGAGAAAAGAATGCCGAAAAGCTTGCCCAAGCTGAACTCCCGAGACCGCCCACGACTCTAGCCCGCTAGTATGGATCAGTCCGCAGCTTTCATCACAAGCGCGGCGTTCGTTCCGCCGAAGCCGAACGAGTTCGACAGCACGGCGCGCACGTTCTTTTTCACGGCCTTGTGGGGCGTGAGATTGATCGGCGAGTCGAACGAAGGATTGTCGAGATTCAGCGTCGGCGGAATGATGCCGTCGCGGATCGCCAGCACCGAGAAGATCGCCTCAACCGAGCCAGCCGCACCGAGCAGGTGACCCGTGGCGGACTTTGTCGATGACAGGTGCGCGGTCGAAGCCGCATTGCCGAGCACGCGTGCAACCGCGCGAACCTCGATCTCGTCTCCCGCCGGCGTCGAAGTGCCGTGCGCGTTGACGTAATCGATCTCGGACGCGTCGAGACCGGAGCGCTGCAACGCCGTGCGCATCGCGCGTTCGCCGCCATCGCCCGTCTCGTCTGGGGACGTAATGTGGAACGCATCGCCCGTCAGGCCATAACCTAGGACTTCTGCGTAGATGTGCGCGCCGCGCTTCTTGGCGTGCTCGTACTCTTCCAGCACGACAATGCCCGCGCCCTCGCCCATCACGAAGCCGTCGCGGTCCTTGTCATAAGGGCGCGAAGCCTTGGTCGGCGTTTCGTTGAACTCGGTCGACATGGCGCGGCAGGCGATGAACCCGGCATAGCCGATCCGGCAGATCGAGGCTTCGGAGCCGCCCGCGATCATCACATCCGCATCGCCCCACTGGATCAGGCGTGCGGAGTCACCAATCGCATGGGCGCCCGTGGCGCAAGCCGTCACCACAGCGTGGTTCGGTCCCTTGTAGCCGTACTTGATCGAAACCTGACCAGAAGCGAGGTTGATCAGCGCGCTCGGGATGAAGAAGGGCGAGACACGTCTCGGCCCCTTCTCGTGAAGCTCCACGGCGGTGTCGGCGATGGACTTGAGACCGCCAATGCCCGAGCCGATCATCACACCGGTGCGGATCCTGTCGTCGTAAGACTCAGGCGTCCACTTGGCGTCAGCGATAGCTTCGTCGGCTGCCGCCATTGCGTACAGGATGAACTCGTCAACGCGCCGCTGCTCTTTCGGCGACATCGTCTTCTCAGGATTGAACGAGTCCGGATCTTCAGCCGAACCGCCACCGCGACCCGTGGTCCACGGCACCTGACCACCGATCTTGCAGGCAAGGTCAGACGTGTCGAACAGGTCGACGGTCTTGAGACCCGACTCGCCCGCGATCAGCTTCTTCCATGACGCCTCACGGCCATTGGCCAGAGGAGTCACGAGTCCCATGCCGGTAATGACGACGCGCCGCATGATATGGCTCCGAGCCGAGGCGCGCGTTGGTTAGACGCGTTCCTTGATGAAGCGGACAGCGTCGCCGACGGTGCCGATCTGCTCCTGGACGTCGTCCGGGATTTCAATGCCGAACTCTTCTTCGAACGCCATGACCAGTTCGACCAGGTCGAGTGAGTCGGCGCCGAGATCGTCGATGAAGCTGGCCTTCTCGTTGACCTTCTCAGCGTCAACTTCCAGGCGCTCGACCACGATTTTCTTCACGCGCTCGATAACGTCGGACATCTTTATCCCTTCCAGTATCAAGGCCCTGTAGGACCTGGAAAAACCTCGTTGCGGCGCGGTAACACGCCTGAATTTCTTTGACCATAGCCCGGCTTGGAAGCGGGGCCTAGATCATCGCCATCCCGCCATTAACGTGCAGGGTTTGGCCCGTTACGTAAGCGGATTCATCCGATGCGAGATAGAGCGCGGCTGCCCCGATGTCAGCCCCCGAGCCCAATCTTCCCGCTGGAATACCCTTAAGCAGCGCTTCTTTCTGTTCGTCCTTGAGCACATCGGTCATCGGGGTGGCGATGAAACCGGGGGCAATGCAGTTCACGGTGATGTTCCGGCTGGCCACTTCCTGGGCGAGTGATTTGGAAAAGCCGATCATCCCCGCCTTGGACGCCGCATAATTGGTCTGCCCGCCATTGCCGGTAACGCCGACAACCGAGGTGATTCCGATGATCCGGCCGTGGCGGCGCTTCATCATGCCCCGCATGGCGGCCTTCGCCAGCCGGAAATAGGCGCCGAGGTTGACGTTGAGGACAGTGTCCCAGTCCTCGTCCTTCATCCGCATCAAGAGACCGTCCTTGGTGAGACCGGCATTCGAAATCAGGATGTCGAGGCCGCCTAGGGCTTCTTCAGCCTGCCCGACCAGCGCGGACGTGGCGACTGGATCGGCCAGGTTGCAGGGCAGGATCACGGGAGAGCCGCCGATTTCAGCGGCTGTCTTCTCGAGCGCCTCAACGCGCGTACCCGAGAGGGCGACCTTGGCGCCCGCATCGCTCAGCGCCTTCGCAATCGAGCCGCCGATGCCGCCTGAAGCGCCGGTCACAAGAGCAAACCTGCCAGTAAGATTGAACATCACCCGAACCTCTCAACCGCGTTCCCCGCGAAGGCGGGGATCCAGTCCAAAAAAATAAGCGCGCGAAGCGCTCGAAATTCCCTTGCCTCTTCTGGACCCCCGCCTTCGCGGGGGACACGACGACAAAGACCTACCCAACAATCATCCAAACGACTTCGCAAACGCCTCAAGATCCGCCGGCACGTTTAGCGCCACCGTCTCCGCCTCCGGCGCATTCCGTTTGACCATGCCGGACAGCTGTTTGCCCGCGCCGGTTTCGACGAACTTCGTGACGCTGCCGCCATTCTGGTCAGCGCCGGCTGCCATCCACTGGATGCTTTCGCGCCAGCGCACGCGGCCCGTAACCTGTTCAACCAGCAGGCGGCGAATGTCCGCGGGCTCGGAGATCGGGCGAGCCGTTACGTTGGCGACCACAGGGATGACGGGCGCGTTGATCGTGGCGGCGGCAAGCGCCTTTTCCATTTCGACCGCGGCTGGCGCCATCAACGGAGAGTGGAATGGCGCCGAGACGGGGAGCGAGATGGCTTTGACGCCCTTGGTCTTCGCCACAGCAATCGCGGCTTCAACCCCGGCTTTCGTGCCGGAAATCACGACGTTGCCGACATTGTTGTCGTTCGCGACCACGACTGTGCCGGCCGCCGAACCTTCCAGCGCAATGATTTCCGCGATTTCGAGATCGACCTTGCCGATGAGCGCGGCCATCGCGCCGGTGCCGGCGGGCGCGGCTGCCTGCATGGCTTGCCCGCGTTTACGTAGCAAACGCGCCGCATCAGTGACGGAAATCGCGCCGGCGGCGGCCAAGGCCGAGTACTCACCTAGCGAGTGACCCGCCACGAACGCAGCCGTCGAAATCTTGACGCCGAAGCCGGCTTCCAGCGCGCGCGAGGCAGCAAGGCTTACTGCCATCAGGGCCGGCTGGGCATTGGCGGTCAGGGTCAGTTCCTCGATCGACCCGCCCCAGATCAGCGCCGATAGCTTTTCACCCAACGCCGCATCCACCTCGTCAAACACGGCTTTGGCGGCCGGGAACGCGTCCGCCAGTTCCTTGCCCATGCCGATCGCCTGAGAACCCTGGCCGGGGAAAATGAAGGCGATGCGCGACATACAGGCCTCGAAAGTGGGTTAAATCGCTGGAATCAGGCGTCCGCGGTCCGTTTTCCTAGAAACTGGGGCGTCCGGGCGCAAGGGACAGCCAATCTACCCTGTGGAGCGCTTGATTACCTGCCCTTTTGCTGTATTAGCCGCGCTTCGCAAAGAGAGGCGGTCCCTAGGCCCATTCGGGCGCTCGGGATCCATCGTGGGCAGTCCGCCCTTCGGACTGACTGCGCCGCCCCTCGCAGAAGGGACGAAAAATGGCACTTTACGAACACGTGGTCGTCACGCGACCCGATATTTCCCCACAACAGGTCGACGCTCTGGTGGAAGACATCACCAAGATCGTCACGGAAGGCAAAGGCACGGTCGCCAAGTCCGAGTACTGGGGCCTCCGCAACCTGTCCTACCCGATCAAGAAATCGCGCAAGGCGCACTACTCGCTCCTGAACATCGACGCCCCCGGCCCGGTGATCCATGAGATCGAGCGTCGTCACCGCATCAACGAAGACGTGCTGCGCTTCCTCACCGTGAAGGTGGAAGAACTGCAGGCGGAGCCTTCCGCTGTCATCGCCCGCAAGGACCGTGACGAGCGCAAGCGCGACCGTGACGATTTCGGCGGCGGCTTCGGTGGTGGCGGCTTCCGTGATGGCGGCGACCGTCCGCCCCGTGGCGACCGTCCTCCCCGCGACTTCGGCGATCGTCCGCCGCGCGGCCCCCGTCCTGATCGCGGCTAGGAGCAACGCACATGGCACAACAGAAAATCAACATCGCCAACCTGCCCTCGCGCCGCCCGTTCGGCCGCCGGCGCAAGGTCTGCCCGTTCTCGGGCGCCAATGCTCCGCCGATCGACTACAAGGACGTGAAACTTCTCCAGCGCTACATCTCGGAGAAGGGCAAAATCGTTCCGGCCCGCATCACTGCGGTTTCGGCCAAGAAGCAGCGCCTCCTGTCGCAAGCGATCAAACGCGCGCGTCACCTGTCGCTCCTGCCCTATCTCGTGAAATAGGAGGGAATATCCCATGGAAATCATCCTCCTCGAGCGCGTGGAAAATCTCGGCGCCATTGGCGACGTGGTGAAGGTCAAGAACGGGTTCGCCCGCAACTACCTCTTCCCGCAACACAAGGCTCTCCTTGCTACCGACGCGAACAAGGCTCGTTTCGAGCGTGAGCGCGTTGCGATCGAAGCCCGTAACGAAAAAGCCAAGGCCGCGGCCGAAGCTGAAGGCAAATCGATCGACGGCGCGACGTACGTCCTGATCCGTCAGGCCGGCGAAACCGGCCAGCTGTACGGCTCGGTTGCGGCCCGTGATATCTCGGACGCCGCCTACGCTGTCGGTCACAAGATCGAGCGCAAGCATGTCGCCCTCAACCAGCCGATCAAGACGATTGGCGTGCATGAGGTCACGATCCGCCTGCACCCGGAAGTCTCGTTCAAGATCTCGATCAACGTCGCCCGCTCGCCGGACGAAGCTGAACGTCAGGCCAAGGGCGAGAACGTGATTGCTGCTGGTCAGGCTGCCGACAAGGCTGCCGACGACGAAGCTGCGAAG
>CALMWO010000045.1 GCA_937873805.1 uncultured Hyphomonadaceae bacterium | reverse complement strand
CTGGCGTGGCGGGCGACGAGCCGGGAGGATGTCGATGCGCTGTTCGCGAAGCTGTCGGCGTTCGGCGCGGCCATTCTCGATGCGCCGGCGGATTATCCGCAGTACAATCAGGGCAAGGGATATTACGCAGTGTTCTTCGCAGACCCTGACGGGCTGAAACTGGAATATGTCTGGACGCCCTGATCCCGCCGCGTTCAGGTGATCTCAACACTCGGGCGACACAGTGAGTCGTCAACATGGTTCCCGAGATGATTGCTCCCACTTCCAAGACTAATCTGAAGTCGCTGATCCTGCTGTGGGCAGGGCTTGCGGTGGTCATGGCGGCGGTTGTGATCTGGGGCGCGATTCAGCCGCAAGACCCGCTTTCAAACTACGTTCACACAGACAAGGCGCGGCACATACTGGCGTTCGGTGCGATCGGCCTGTGCGCGGGACTGATGCCGTCTGCCCTGACACGGATCATGGCGCTGGGCGGCGTGCTGGTGTTTGGACTGCTGGTGGAGATCATCCAGATTCCTGTGCCAGATCGCGAAGCTTCGATGAGCGATCTGCTCGCCAGCACGGCTGGCGCTTTCGGCGGGTTCGGGCTGGGCGCTGCGGCGTGGAACCTGTTCGAGACAATGCGCGGGAAGATCAGCGCACGGGTGAAGGCTTCTCTGCAGCAGCCCTGAGGAAGCCGCCATACATGCGATGGGCGCGCTCGGTCAGCGCCGGGTCGTAGCGGACGCGCCAATCCTGAGCCTCGATTTCGTCGAACGCATGCGTTGCGCCTTCAAAAACCGTGACGTCGATGGGCGCAGATGGCGTGCGCATGCGGCCGAGCACCTTGACCACCGATCTGCCGCCGACAACTGAGTCTGCCGTACCGATGATCGCTTGAACCGGCACGTCGACGCGGAGGCCGTGGATAGGCGCCAGAGCGCCGATGCCCTGATACGGGTAGACCACGAAGGCGCCGGTGAGGCCGGCAAGCGGTTCGTCTGGCAGTCCAGAAACGTGCGTGGCGTTTTCAATCTGGCGGCCGGGCGTCATCGACATGGCGTCTAGCGCCGTCCAGCCGCCATGGCTCCAGCCGGCGATGGCGATGCGCGTGGGATCGATCCAGGGCTGGCGGCGGGCCCATTCCATCATGGCGAAGAGATCGCCTGCCCGCTCGCGGCCCCAGAGCTGGAGGCCGGTGCAGACGGTGGCGTAGGCCTGGAATTTCGAGATGCGGCGATGGCCGTAGCTGTCGACGACGAGGGCGGCCCAGCCGGCGGCCTTGGCGACGGCGGCCCAGCGTTCCTGCAGGTTCTTCTTGCCGCCACAGCCGTGGAACTGCAGCACGATGGGAAAAGGCCCCTCGCCGTTCGGCTTGTGGAGGTCGCTGTCCCGCAGCAGGGCTTCGATGCGCTGATCGACAGTTTCCCGCCGCGAGGTTGGGCTCATTGGCCGTGACGCCGGTGCAGCTCGGCTATGAGGACGCGGTCGAACTCACGGCTGGGGAAATCATTCCAGCTTCGAATCTCGTTGCCGATCAGCGCGAGATTGCGGGCGGAGTCGAAGTCGGGACCGGGGATCATCTTGAGATCATAGAGCCGCTGGGGCGAATAGCCTGTCAAAATCCAGGAATGATGCCACGCCAGCTTCGCCGCCTTGGCAAGCTCGTTTGTGCAGTTGGAGGCGAGCGCGTTGTAGAAGCGCGGGTGCGTGGACACATCGATCGTGCGCTGCAGGAGGTTGCGGAGAAACGCCTGCTTCTGGTCCGCAGAAAGCGTGAGCGGATAGACGTAGATATCCTTTTTCAGGAAGGTGGCGCGACGGGTGAGAACCTCCTTCGCGGTGTTCCACATATAGGCCAGCTCGTACTTGTTGAGCGCGCCTTCGACGGCGTCGTAGATTTCGTTCTTCTCCAGCCTCGCTTCGACCGTGAGCCCGACCATGCGGTCGTCAGGAAATTCGAACAGCAGGAGCGTGTGGGCGGCGTAGGGCTGGCCCGGCTGCGGCTCGACCATGAGCCAGATGTTCTTCACATCTGCAAAATTAGCGGCGAAGGTCGTCGCCTCCTTCGTGACAGGGCCATCGGCGTTGTAGGACCAGTCCATCACCGGATCGAGACTGAAGCCCTCTGCAGTCATCGTCACCTTGGGCATGACCGACAGGTTCTCGACCCAGTCGCGATCAAGGCGCGGCGTCGCCATCGCCATGGAGCCCATGAACGCGGCGATCAGCGCGGCGACAGCGATGCCTGCCGTCGCCCATCGATGCTTCCTGATCCAGTTCCAGATAAACATCTGATTCATTCCCCTGCTTCGACAGATGCATGGCTCGTCGCGGAAAGCCAAGACCTGCAAGGATGACCCGAAACCTTGGACCCGCCCATCGCTCCCCTCCCCCGGGCGCCCTGCGCAACAATGCATCCAGACGTAACGGAAGGCGCACACCACTTCGGCATTTGCGCCGTCCACGCGAACAATCGCAGCTATTGCCGCGAATGAGGCGCGAGCGCGGATTGCGTTTGGACGGGGCTGAGCGCTACCTCTGTCGGATTCGGGGTGCAGGATCAGCCATGCCAGACGTTTTCGTTTCCTATAACCGGGAAGATCTTCCCATTGCGCAGCGCGTCGTCGACGGGCTGGTGCATGAGGGTCTCAATGTCTGGCTGGATATGGAGCTCAAGGCGGGCGAAAATTACGACGAGATTACCGAGGAACGCCTGCGCGGCGCCAAGGCCGTTGTCGTGCTGTGGTCCAGCCGGTCGGTGAAGTCGCGCTGGGTGCGCGCCGAGGCGACCATCGGCCAGCGGAAAAGCACGCTCGTTCCGGCGATGATCGAAGAGTGCGATCGGCCCGTGATGTTCGAGCTGGTCCAGACCACGGATTTGTCGAAGTGGGAGGGCGATCTTGCCGACCCGCAATGGCGCAAGCTCGTCAACGTGATCCGCGACCGTATCGCGGCAGCGCCTCCCGGTCCGCTGTTCGCGGAAGGCGGCGTCAAGAAGCCTGCGGCCAAGGGCGGAAAGCGCAAGGCGCCGCCCAAGCAGGTCGCAATCCGCAAGGAACATATTGTCGAGACGAAGCGTGGGATCGGCATTGGCGCCGTGCTGATGTCGCTGCTGGTCGTGGCGGTGGCGGGCGCTGGCGGATTCTATCTCTGGAAGCCGCAACAGGTATCCGACTTGCTGGCTTCGTTTTCGGGCAACGCTTCATCGGTTGCGACCGATGCCGCTTCGCTGCGGGCTGCTGGCGCCGACACGCCGCCTGCCCTCGCTGCGGCGGCGCCCGAGGCCGCACTGGCCGGGGCCGCGCCGGTCGAACTTGCCGCGACGCCGGCGCCGGCTACGCCGGTCAGGGATGGGTCGCCTGTATCGCCCGTGCAGCCCGAGGGTTCGTTCCGCGAATGCGATGCGTGCCCGCTGATGCTCAACATTGCGGGTGGTACGTTCATGATGGGCGCGCCTGATGACGAACTTGGCCGCAAGGCGTGGGAAGGCCCGACGCGCAAGGTGGCGATGGCCCCGTTCGCGATTGGCGTCAGCGAAGTGACCTATGACGAATGGGATGCGTGCGTGGCCGATGGCGGCTGCGGCAAGTATACGCCGAAGGATGCAGAGGCAGGCCGGGGCAAGCTGCCGGTTGCGCTGGTGTCGTGGAAGGATGCGACGGCCTATGCAGCGTGGCTGACCAAGAAGACCGGCCGCACCTATCGCCTGCCGACGGAAGCGGAGTGGGAATATGCGGGACGCGGCGGCACGACGACGCCGTTCTGGTGGGGCGCATTGAACGACGCTGCGAAATCCGGCTCGGGCACGGCAACGCAGGCTGCCGATACGATTCCTGCAAATGCGCTGGGTCTGCGTGGCGTGACGGGCAATGTGCGTGAGTGGACGCAGGACTGCTACGTCAACACGTTCGCCAAGGCGCCGCTCGATGGTCGCTCCGTCGAAGTTGCGAAATGCGCGCAGCGCGTTCTGCGCGGCGGATCGTTCGCTGATGGTGTCGAAGCTCTCCGCATAGCGGCGCGCGCGCGCAACGCGCCGGACTTCCGCGACAAGCTCACCGGCTTCCGGGTTGCAGCGGCGCCCTAAGCTCCGCCTTGACGCCGCCGCATTCTTCGATCAAACACCCGCGCCTTGGATCAACCTTCCTTTCGGAGACGACCGATGAAACGGCGCTACGAAAATCAGATCGCAACGACTGACTGGCTGGCGCCAGTCGGTTGCGTCTGCATGGAGGGATAAGGTCCAGGGATCAGCATGGCTGATCGAAACCGAACCCTCCGCGCATCAGCCGGAGGGTTTTTTGTTGCCCGAACTCCAGATGGAGGTGGGGCGATGACAAACACCGGAAATGCGCGGAGGGTCTGCGAGCAAGGAAACGCAGACATGAGCACGTTTGAAGTGTTCGAAACGGCGGCCGGCGGCCGCATCAAGGCCTGGGTGAAAGGCGTACCCGTCGAGGACAGCGCCCGGGAACAGCTGGAAAACGTGGCGGGATTGCCATTTGTGCATTCCCACCTCGCCGTCATGCCCGACGTTCACTTCGGGCGCGGGGCGACCGTTGGTTCGGTGATCCCGACCAGGGGCGCGATTATCCCGGCCGCTGTCGGCGTCGACATCGGTTGCGGAATGATGGCGGTAGAAACCACGTTGCGCGCGGAGCACCTGCCGGACTCGCTGGCGAAGCTGCGTTCGGAGATCGAGCGCAAGGCGCCGGCTGGGTTCGGGCGCAACGGGGAATGGGGCATGATCCCGGACTCCGTGGCGTCACGCTGGCGCAATTCGGACCTTGAGGAACGTCTTGATCGCATCCGCGACAAGCACCGCAAGATTCCGAACCACAAGGTGGGCGCGCAACTGGGCACGCTTGGCTCGGGCAACCACTTCATCGAGGTTTGTCTCGATGAGCGTGGATTTGTCTGGGTGATGCTGCACTCGGGCTCGCGCGGCACGGGGAACCAGATCGGGCAATACTTCATCGAGGCGGCCCGCAAGGCGCTCGAGAAGCGGGTGCTCGGCTATCACGTGCCGGATCAGGATCTCGCCTTCTTCGTCGAGGGCGAGCCGATCTTCGACGACTACATCGAGGCGGTGGGATGGGCGCAGGACTATGCGCGCGCCAACCGCGAAGCGATGATGGAGCGGACGCTGCAGGCGCTGCGCGAGCAGATGCCGAAGTTCAAGCTCGGGAAGCACGCGGTGAACTGCCACCACAACTATGTGGAGAAAGAACACCACTTCGGCGCGGACGTGTGGGTGACCCGCAAGGGCGCCGTGCGTGCGGGCGAAGGCGAGCTTGGCATCATACCGGGCTCGATGGGCGCGAAATCGTTCATCGTGCGCGGGAAAGGCAACGCGGAGTCGTTCTGCTCGTGCTCTCACGGCGCGGGCCGGAAGATGTCGCGTACCCAGGCGAAGGCGTCGTTCACGCTGAAGGATCACCGCGAGGCGACCGAAGGTGTTGAATGCCGCAAGGACCAGGGCGTGATCGACGAAACGCCGATGGCCTACAAGGACATCGACGCCGTGATCGCGGCGCAGTCCGACCTGATCGACGTGGTCCACACGTTGAAGCAGGTGGTGTGTGTCAAAGGCTGAGGGAGCGGGCGGCTCGAAAGGGCCGCCCGTTTTCGTGGAGGAGTGCATGGACAGGGTCAGCCTCGAACGCGGAGAGCCGTCGCAACGGGGAACGCTGGCAAACCTCGTCCAGCTCTACATCCATGACTTCAACGACTTCCTGCCGCCGGAGCGGAAGATCAGTGTGGGAGACGATGGACGGTTTGCGGATGTGCTGCAGCTGGACCGCTATTGGGCGGAGGCTGATCGCTTGGTGTGGTTCATCCGGGCGGGTGGCGCGCTGGCGGGATTTGCGCTTCTCAACCGGCATTCGCATTGTGAGCGGCCAGTCGATTTCAACATGGGCGAGTTCTTCATCGCGCGACCTTACCGGCGCGACGGGATCGGCGCGCGGGCGGCGATCGACTTGATCGAGATGCACAAGGGCCAGTGGGAAATCGCGGTCGGTGAGCGCAA
>CALMWO010000044.1 GCA_937873805.1 uncultured Hyphomonadaceae bacterium | reverse complement strand
TAACAACGGGGAGGAGTTTTACCTGCTTGTGAAAGACGCGCGGTATTATCTCGGCAAAGAAGAAGACTACTGTCCAAGGTGTGGGTTCGAAGTTCGTTCTGGCGGACGCATCGACGGCGCTCTGCACTATGCGTCTTTTGATCTACCCGCCGAACTTTTTGATGAGCCGAAAGTGCTTGTCTTTACGCCGACCGCCTGGCGCTGCCCCAACGGTTTGAAGTAGGCGCGCCTATTGCGGCATCGCTCTCAGCGCGTCGATCAGGTCGAGCATGTCGGCTGGCGGCGGGCGTTCGAAGCGCAGCGGTTCTTTCGTGATCGGATGCTCGAAGCCGAGGATGGCAGCGTGGAGCGCTTGCCGTTCGAAGGCCTTGGCGGTGGCGGTTGCGCGTTCGAAGGCGGGGCCTTTGCCGTCGGCTTTCAGCCAGCGATGCTTGCCATAGGTCTGGTCGCCGAGGACGGGCGCGCCGATGTGGGCCATGTGGACGCGGATTTGGTGCGTGCGTCCGGTTTCGAGGCGGCATTCGACGAGGGCGGCGGCGGGTTGCGTACCCGTTGAATCGAGGCGGCCGAAGGTTTCGATCCCGCGATAGTTGGTGATCGCGATCTTGCCGGCGGTTTCTGCGCTTTCGCCGTTCGTGGTGTCGTTCGACCAGTGATCAGCGCGGAAGTGCTTGTCCTTCATGACAGCCATCTTCTTTCGATCGTTCGGCGAGCGGCCAATGTTCGTCTCGATGCGACCGATGAGCGGGCGCGGGGCGCCGCGCGTGACGGCGAGATAGGCACGCTCGATATCGTGGGCGGCGAACATGTTGGTGAGGGCGGTGTGGGCCGCTTCGCTCTTGGCGGCGACCATGACGCCGGACGTATCCTTGTCGAGGCGGTGGACGATGCCGGGGCGGGCGACGCCGCCGATGCCGGTGAGTCCCGCGCCGCAATGGAAGAGCAGGGCGTTGACCAGCGTGCCGCGCTCGGAGCCGCCCGCGGGGTGGACGACGAGGCCGGGCGGCTTGTCGATGATGATGAGGTGTTTGTCCTCGAAGACGATGTCGAGCGGAATGTCTTCAGGTTCAGGCAGCGCGCCGACGGGGATAGGCAGGTCGATGGCGTAGACGGCGCCGATGATGACCTTGGCGCTGGCGTCGGTCGCCGGCTGGCCGTTGGCGGTGACACGACCTTCCTCGATCAGTACCCGCAGGCGGGACCGGGACATGCCGGTTCCAGCGTCTGCCAGCCATTTGTCGAGGCGCGCGCCCGCTGCTTCCGCAGGGGCGGTAATCATCATGGGCTCGGGCTGGTGGGACGTCATGCTTTCGTCGCGGTGCGCTGCAAGGTAGGGATTCGTAAGGGCCACTAACCCAGTGCAGAGGATTAATCCATGACCAGGCTGACGCGGCGCGGCGCTTTGGGCTTTGGGGTTGCCGGCCTTGGGGCTGGATTGGGGGCGGCCTGCACAACCACGGGCGAGGCCGCCTACGCTGGAAAGGCAGCTTTCGGGCATGGGGTCGCCTCGGGCGACCCGACGCAGACGGCTGTGATCCTGTGGACGCGCGTGACGCCTGAAGCGCCCGGGCCGGTTCCGGTGATGTGGAATATCGCGCGCGACGCAGCGATGAAGGACGTGGTGAAGAAGGGCGCGTTCACCACGGGGCCAGAGCGCGACTACACGGTAAAGATCGATGTCGACGGGCTCGAAGCGGGGCAGGTCTATTATTACTGGTTCACGGCCGGGCAGACGTCGTCGCCTGCGGGCGTGACGCGGACGCTGCCGGCGACGGGCGTTGCGGATTACCGGATGGCGGTGGTGTCGTGCTCGAACTGGCCGTTCGGGTTCTTCAACGTCTATCGCGAGATCGCCAAGCGCGGGCAGGCAAGCGTCATCGACGCCGTGATCCATCTGGGCGACTACATCTACGAATACGGACAGAACGGATATGGCGGCGAGGTCGGCAAGCAGATCGGCCGCAACCATGAGCCGGCGAACGAGTGCGTGTCGCTGACCGACTATCGCACGCGCTATGCGCAGTATCGTTCAGATCCCGACCTGCAGGCGGCGCACGCGATCGCGCCCTGGTTCTGCACGTGGGACGATCACGAGACAGCCAACAATTCCTATCGCACGGGCGCAGAGAACCATCAGCCAGACACCGAGGGCGAATGGTCGGTGCGCAAGGCGGGCGCGATCCAGGCGTATCTGGAGTGGATGCCGGTTCGCGATCCGGCAGCCGGCAAGGCGCGCGAGTCGATCTGGCACAAGGTTGATATCGGTGATCTGGCGACGCTGTTCCTGCTGGAGAGCCGGCTGGTGGGGCGTGGCGATGACGTGACCTATGGCGAGATTTTCCTGGCGCCGGATGCGGAGCGGCCAAAGGTGGCGGCGGCGATCAAGGCTAAGCTGGCAGATCCGAACCGCACCATGCTGGGCTTCGAGCAGGAAGCATGGCTGGCGGATGCACTGAAGCAATCAACGGCGGCGAACCGGAAGTGGCAAGTGCTGGGCAACCAGGTCACCATGGCCAAGGTGAAGATGCCCAACCTGCAGACCGGGCTGACGCCCGCGCAGTGGGAGAAGGTGCCGGTGGGATCGCGTCGCTCCTGGTCGACGGCCAGCTATGGACTGGAATGGAACCCGGATTCCTGGAGCGGGTATCCGGCGGCGCGCGAGCGGCTCTATGCCGCGGCGAAGGCTGCGAAGGCGCGGCTGGTGACGCTGACGGGCGACACGCACACGGGCTGGGCCAACCAGCTGCACGACAATTCGGGACAGCAGCGCGGGGTCGAGTTCGGCTGCACGGCGGTGACTTCGCCGGGGGCCGGGGACAGCATGCCGTTCGAGGAGCTGAACTGGCTGATGCCGGAAGCGAACAGCAGCGAAGTGTTGTATTACAACGCTTTCGCGAAAGGCTTCACGCTGCTGACGCTGAAGGCCGACCAGGTGGAGGCCGAGTTCATCAAGGTCTCGAATGTCCGTTCGCGGGACTATTTTGCTTCAACGGACGCCCGATTCATCGCGCGCCAGAACGAGGTTGGCGGCATTGGCGGGCTGCAAAAGGTGATGGGCGGGGCGGTGGTCACGGCAGGATAACTCCCCGTCCTGCGTGCTGAAAAATCCTTTAAAATCGGGGAGGGATGAGGATTCCAGTCACTTCGGAAAGGCCGCATTAACATGCGTCCGGCTAGGGTTTCCCGGGTATTTTGATGATACTTCGCCCAGGGGCTGTAGACCTTGCCAGAACTCACCGGGATCGACGCCGAGGCGTTGCTCGAGCAGCTTGGAGCGCTTGGGCTGGCGGCGGCGCGCGTCGATGAGGGCGGGTATGTCTGCGGAGCCAACGACCCCTTCCTGCAACTGACGGGCGCATCGGCCGAGCGGCTGACGGGGATCGGCCTGAACGAATTTCTCGAAACGACCGCAGCCGAGCACAAATCGTACGGCGATGGCGTGGTCTATCGCTTCGCCAGCCGCAAGGGCGACAAGTGGTTGCGGCCGAAGCGCGGACGCGCCCAGACGTCTAGCGTCGTCATTCTCTCTGACGTCACCGCCGAATGGTCGATGCTGGCCAAGCTGGTGTCTTCGATCGAGGTGCGCGACAGGCTGATGCGCGATGCCGACATCGGGATGTTCCGCTACAACCCGGATGATCAGACATTCAACTTCTCGGACGCGCTGGTGAGGCGCGGCGAGGCGATGGAGGTCTACCGGCTCGACGACATCGTCAAGGATCTGCACCAGGACGACGTCGACAAGGACAGGCAGGTGCGCGAGCGCCTGGCTCTGCAGGGCGGCACGGCGACGCTTCACCTTCGCCGCCGCAAGCCGGATGGCACATGGCGCCACACACTGGCGCAATTCATCTCCGGACGGAAACTGCCGTCCGGCAAGTTCGAGATCTTCGGTCTGTCGCAGAACATCACCGAACTGGTCGATGCGCGTGACCAGGCGTCCGTGATGCACGACCGTCTCGAAATCGCGATGTCGGCGGCGAACGCCGGCGTCTACGAGATCGACCTGCGCTCGTCGGAGCGCTGGACATCGCCGCAATACCAGAAGCTGGCTGGCGCTGAAGCGCTGGCGCGGCACTCGATGCGCCCGTTCGGGATGTATCATGACGACGATATCGTCGCGGTGCGCGAAAGCTGGGAACGCTGCCTGCGCTCCCCGGGCGTCGAGTCGATCGATGCACGGCTCTATCGTCCGAACGATGAAGAGCAGTGGGTGCGTATCTTCATGCGCGTGCAGCGCAATGAACACGCCATTCCGGTGCGCGCTGTCGGCCTGATGCTGGACATCCAGGAAGAGAAGCAGGCCGAGCTGGCGCTGATCGAAGCCAAGCGCCAGGCCGAGGCGGCGACCGTCGCCAAGTCGAACTTCCTTGCCTCAATGAGCCACGAGATCCGCACACCGATGAACGGCGTGCTGGGGATGGCGCAATCGCTGGTGAATGACGGGCTTCTGCGCGACCAGCGCGAGAAGGTGGATATCATCCTCGAGTCCGGCAAGACGCTAACGGCGCTGCTGAACGATGTGCTCGACCTGTCGAAGATCGAAGCCGGCAAGATGGAAATTTCCGCCGTCGATGGCGAACTCGCCGTGACGTTCGATCTCCTGCGGCAACTGTTCCTGACGAAGGCCATCGAGCGCAAGCTCGGCATCGATCTCGAAATCGCGCCGGGCATGCCACAGATGCTGCACTACGATCCGGTGCGGGTGCGCCAGTGCGTGGGCAACCTCTTGTCCAACGCGATCAAGTTCACCGAGCGCGGCAATGTGAAGATGGCGGTGTCTTCCGAAGAGGTGACGCCGGGCGAGTGGCGTGTCAGCGTCGCGATCAGCGACACCGGCATTGGCATGACCGAAGCGGTGCGCACGCGGCTGTTCTCGACCTTCACGCAGGCGGACGCGACGATCACGCGGCGCTTTGGCGGGACGGGGCTGGGTCTGGCGATCACGCGGCAACTCGCGCAGCTGATGGGCGGCGATGTGTCTGTCGAAAGCGAACCGGGCAAGGGCTCGACCTTCACGCTGACCTTCATGGCGGGCATGGTCGACGAGACGGCGCCGGTCGTGTCCAACGAGCCGATGTTCCCCGCGCCGAGCGAAGCGACGATCAACAGCTTACGCGGCCTGAAAGTTCTGTTGGTCGACGACAATGCCGTGAACCGTCAGGTTGTGAAGCTGTTCATGGCGCAGCTGTCTCCGCAATTCGTCGAGGCGGTGAACGGGCAGGAGGCGCTGGATCGTCTGCACGACGAAGCGTTCGATATCGTGCTGCTGGACGTCCACATGCCGATCATGGATGGCAAGGAAGCGATCCGGCATATCCGCTCGAGCGCGGAAGAGTGGCGCAACCTGCCGGTGATTGCGCTGACGGCGGACGCCATGAGCGGCGACCGCGAGAAGTATCTCGCGCTGGGCATGTCGGACTATGTGTCCAAGCCGCTGGACCAGCGCGAACTCACCGCGAAGATCGCCGGTGTGATGGGCGCGCGGCAGTTGCTGTCGAACGCGGCGTAACAGCAGCAACGCCTAGACAAGACACGAATGGAGCCTCGCGAAAGCGGGGCCATCTTGTTCCGACGCGGTGAAATGCAGGTTGCGGCGTGTTGCGGGTTTTGAGGGCGACTAGCCGCGCCTTGCGATCAGCCAGGCGCCGTGATGGCCACCATGATTGGTGTGGCGAACGACGACGCGGCTGAAGCCTGCGGCTGTCATGCGGCGCATGACCTCGTTCAGCGAATAGTCGTGCATGTTGATCAGGCGCGCGGCATCGCCATCGGCCTTGCGGCCAGTGCTGCGGACCATCTGGCGGCGCATCCGGGAGATGATGTTCTGCCTCGGGCCTGCATGATCGCGCCAGAAGGTGATCTGGATGCTGAGGAAGCAGTCAGGCGCGGCGCGGCTCAGAGCCGCTTCAATCAGCTTCAGACCTTCGTCGGGCGGGATGTGCTGGAAGACGATGTAGGAATTGATCCACGAGAAGGGACCGGGGGGCAGAGTCGTCGAAAAGTCGGCATTGGGCGGCGCTTCGCTGCGGGCGATGGCGAGCATGGATTCGGCGACGTCGTAGCCAGACACAGCAGGCACGATCTTGGCGATCGCGTGGGTGAGGCGGCCGACACCGCAGCCGATATCGAGCGCGCGGCCCGATGAAGGTCGTGCGGCGATATCCTGATCGAACCAGCCGAGCAGGCGTGCGATGTCTTCATCGCCGGTGCCGTAAAAGTGCTGGCGTGCTTCCGGTGTTATCGCGCCGGATCGAAAAGCGGGGCTTGAGAGCACGCCGAAATAGGGATCGCGCTGTGCGATGATTTCCCAGTCGTGCTCTTCGCCCTCCGCCACCGGCGGACTCAAGGCTTCAGGACAACGCGGCCGACGATCGTGCCTTCGCGCAGCTGGTTGAGCGTCTTGTCGGCCTGGTCCAGCGGACGCACTTCGACCGGGATCGGCGCGATCTTGCCCGTCTTCACCAGCTCCATCATCTCGCGCGTTTCGCCGAGCGGGCCGGTGTACGAGCCGACGATCGAATAGGGTCGCCCCGGGAAGGTGGGGATCGGGGCGGCGAACTTGCCGCCGAACAGGCCGACCACGATGATCTCGCCGCCGCGGCGGATGGCGCCGTTGGCGAAGTTGAGCGAAGGCGTGGAGCCGACGAAATCAACCGCAGCGGCAACGCCGCCGCCGGTGTCAACTTTCAGCTTCTTGAGCGCGTCAGCTTCCTTGGAGTTGTAGACAGCGTCGGCGCCGGCGGCCATCGCAGCATCGAGTTTCTTCGGGTCGATGTCGGCGCCGATGATCTTGTTGTTCGGGAACATGGCGCGTGCGAATTGCAGGCCCATCATGCCGACACCGCCAAGGCCGACGATGGCGATGGCTTCGCCTTCATAGGCGGTGCGGACTTTCTTCAGCGCGGAGAACGCTGTGATGCCCGAGCACATGTAGGTGGCGGCGAGGCCTTCCGGCACGCCGGTTGCGTCGAGCAGGTATTTCGGGTGCGGGACGAGGACGTATTCGGAATAGCCGCCGGCGACCTGAATGCCGATCTGGCGCGGCTTGGAGCAGATGTGTTCCTGGTCGCGCTTGCAGGTGGCGCACTCGCCGCAGCCGATCCACGGGAAGACGACGAAGCGCTGGCCGACGGCGCGGCCTTCAAGCAGAGCCTGCGCGTCGGGGCCTACGGCTGAGAGCGTGCCTTCGATCTCGTGGCCCAGCGTGTGGGGAAGCGTGCGGCCCTTGGACCAATCAATCTTGTCGCCATCGCCGATATCAACGTGACCGTCCTGCAGGTGGACGTCAGAGTGGCAGACGCCGGAGTGCGAGATTTTCACGACGACTTCCGTGCCCTTCGGCGTCGGAATGTCGGAGGTCACTTCCTCGAGCGGTTGGCCGTAGGCGACGATGGCTTGGCTCTTCATGGGTGCGCTTCCTCCGCGGGTGACGTGCTGCGTTAGCATGCCTGACGCGGATGGGAACAGCCCCCAAAGGGCGAGCAAAATGGGAAAGGCTCGTGATCGCCGGTGTGGCCTGCGATCACGCTGTTACGCCTGCGTTAGTGCGCGGCGATGGTGGTAACTTCGGAGGCCGGTTCCTGTTCAGCGCGCGTTGTGGGGAACGGACGAGGCGGCGGGCCGGCACACCGGCGGATCAGCTCGGCGCGGTCCAGTGTTATGTCGCCGTCGATCAGT
>CALMWO010000043.1 GCA_937873805.1 uncultured Hyphomonadaceae bacterium | reverse complement strand
TTTCCAAAAAGGCGTCCGAGCCGATTGCCGTGCGCGCTGTACTCAAGCGTCTCGAGGCGGGCGTCCTTGCCGGCAAGATGAGCGCCAACGAAGCGACAACCGAACTCGAAATTCTGCGCTATCGCTGGCGGGGTGACGAGGTCGAGATGGCCACCGTCAGCATTCTCGCAGATCAGTACATGCGTGTCGGCCGCTTCCGCGACGCCCTCCTGCTTGCCCAGTCAACGGCCCTGCGCGACGCCAGCGCTCCGGGCGCGCGCGATCTTCGCATCAAGCTTTCAGATTATTTCCGTCGCCTCTTCCTGGCCGGCGAAGCCGATCGCCTCGATCCGATTCAGGCCGTTGCGCTCTTTTATGAGTTCGACGACACGCTCATGCCGATCGGGCCTGATGGCGATCAGATGGTGCGCAAGCTGGCCCAGCGCCTCGTCGCATTCGATCTGCTCGAACCCGCCAGCGTTCTCCTGCAGTATCAGGTCGACAACCGTATCCGTGGCGTGGGCAAGGCTGCTGTCGCCGTCGACCTCGCGACGATTTATCTGTGGGACAAGCGGCCGGAAAAAGCACTGGCGGCGATCAACACAACACGCCAGCCGCAGCTTCCAAAAGAACTCGTGCTCGAACGTCGCCTGCTCGAGGCCGCCGCCTATCGCGACATTGGCCGCTATGACCACGTCATCGAACTCGTCGAGCCGCTCGAAGGCGTCGAGGCGAAATCCCTCCTCGCGGATGCCTACTGGCGCGATCGCAAATGGGCCCCGGCCTCGCAGGCGTTGATGTCCGCGCTGCCGCCCGCAGGGCAGGCCCAGAAAAAAGACGGCGACATGATCTTCAAGGCCGCCATCGCCGCCCGCATGGCGAAGGACGCCGGCATGATCGGGCAACTTCGCGCCTATGGCGGCGCGATGGAAGGCAATGCCAACAAGGCCAGCTTCGATCTCATCACGTCGCAGACCGATGTGTCCGGCGCGGCTCTCTCCGAAGCCGTACGCCGCCTTGCCGACGCGCCCAAGGTCGACGCATTTGCTGCGGCGATGAAACAGCGCTTCGAAGCGCCGAAGGTCGCAACGCCGGCGCCGGTTCCGACCGCTGCCGCAAAGCCGCCCGCCACGGCCGCCAAGCCGGCGACGCCCGCAGGCTCAGGCGGCGCGCCCTAGAGCCCGTCGTCCTTCGTCCCGGGCGCTCCAAGCTCCAGTCCGGCAAAATCGAACAGCCCGGCATCGACCAGATGCGATGGCCGCACATGGCTCAGCGCCCGCGCCATCACCTGGCGCTTGCCCGGATTGCGCTGTTCCCATTCGTTCAGCAGCGACTTGATCTGCATCCGCTGCAGCCCGTCCTGCGAGCCGCACAGGTTGCACGGTATGATCGGGAACTGCATCTGCGCCGCGAACCTGCGTATGTCCTCTTCGGCGCAGCCGATCAGCGGCCGCAAGACAAACAGGTCGCCTGCATCGTTCACCAGCTTCGGCGGCATCGCCGCCAGCCTGCCGCCATGCAGGAAGTTCAGCATGAAGGTTTCAAGCGAGTCGTCGCGATGATGCCCCAGCACAACCGCCTCGCACCCCTCTTCACGCGCAACGCGATAGAGGATGCCCCGCCGCATGCGTGAGCACAGCGAGCAGTACGTATTCGACGCCGGAACCTTCTCGGTCACGACGGAATAGGTGTCCTGCGTGATGATCTTGTAGGGCACGCCCACGCGCGCGAGATATTCCGGCAGGATGTGTTTGGGGAAGCCCGGTTGCCCCTGATCGAGATTGCAGGCGAGCAGATCCACCGGCAGCGCCCCCTGCCATTGCAGGTCGAGCAGCACGGAGAGCAGGGTATAACTGTCCTTGCCCCCTGACAGGCACACCAGCCAGCGTGGCCGCTTGCCGCCGCCCGGCTTTTCCGGGCTCACCATTCCGAAAGACCGGATCGCTTCCTGTGTCTCACGCACCAGCCGCTTGCGCAGCTTGCGGAACGTCACGCTGTCGGGCGCATCCGCGAAAACGGGATGAAGCGGCGAGAAAACCGCCGTTTCCCGCACGTCCTCGCTATCAGACAGATCGTCGGCCATGTCCGCCTTCCCTTGCGCGGTCCTCATAGGCCCTTTTCCCACCAACGCGAACTCCCGGACCGCACTCAGGGGCAACCCCAGTTCCAGAAGCAACTAATTATTAGCCCCCTTTGGTTAACCCTTGTGGTGGGACAGGATCGAGCTCGCAACAATCCAGGCGCGGTCCCAAAGGCAGAACTGGGCTGGGACATGGGCAAGCTGCTAAGCCAATTGAGGATCCTCATCGTCGACGACGATGATCTTCTGAGATCGGAGGCCGACTCGCTCGGCCATCCAGCGATAGTCTTCTCGGCGCTTTCACCCCAGCAGGTTTCAGTCTCCAAAGGGTCTCTGGCGGATCGGGACATCGTTGTTATCGGCGTCGATACCCCCGGCGGTCTCGATCTGGTGGCCGACCTGTGCAGCCGGCCGGGCATGCCGCCTGTCATCGCGCTGGCAGGCAACGCCCCGCGCGGTCAGTCTCTGGAGCATGTTCTTCTTCTGGCCGAGCTACGCGGCGCCGCGCTCTCGCTGCCCAAGCCGATCGATGGCGTAGAGCTGGCGCTGGCCGCTATCGAACTCATCCGTGCGCGATCGGGATCGGGCGCCATGGCGACTGTCACCAAGGATCTGGAACGCCGCCTCGACTGGTAGTTTGCCCCAGGCTCAGGCCGGCTGCAGCACGCCCTTGTCGACCAGCAGCGATTTGAGCTCGCCCGACTGGAACATCTCCTTGGTGATGTCGCAGCCGCCGATGAACTCGCCCTTCACATAGAGTTGGGGGATGGTCGGCCAGTTCGAGAAATCTTTGATGCCCTGGCGCAGCTCGGCGTCTTCCAGGATGTTGGCGCTGTCGTACTGCACGCCAAGATGGTCGAGGATCGAGATCACGGTCGCCGAGAAGCCGCACTGCGGAAAGGTGGGCGAACCCTTCATGAACAGGAACACCGGGCTGCTATCAACCAGGGCCTGGATGCGTGCGTTAACGTCGGACATGGCGTCATTCCCGGACAAAAAGCGGCTTACAGCTCTCAGCTAAGGCCGGATCAGCCGCTAATCAAGCGTCCGCCGCCGGGGTTCGTGACCGCATAGACGTTGGATTCGAGGTGATCCAGCCGCGAAGTCGTCGTGATCACCCTGTGGGCGCCGCCGTCCCGCAGGGACCAGTTCAGGGCCTCGTCGGCCGTCATGGGGGTTGGCGGCACGGGCCCCGCCCGGCCCAGCAGGGCGCGCGCCAGCTGCCATGTCGCGCCTGCGCTCACCGGCGCCGGAAAGCGCCGCTTGGCCGGCGCGAGCGTTTCGATCCCGATCAGTTCTCCGACCGCCCGCAAGCGCTGAAGTCGAGCCAGCTGATGGGGCTCCAGTCCGGCATGAACCGGCGTCATGAACAGGGTGAACTGGCCCGTCGCGGCCGCAGCATCAAGTTCATCGCCGCGTCCACAGACGCCAATTTCGCCGATATCGCCCTTGAACTTCAGGTCGACCAGCGTCTTCAGCAGCGCGTCGGTCAGCGCCCCGATCGGCGGCCCGTGCAGGAACAGCCAGTCCACCCGGCTGCGCCGCAGCCTCTGCAGAGAGCCTTCAATCGATCTGCGCACACTTTCCGGCTCGAAATCGTGCGCCCGCTTTGTAAGGCCGGACGTCTTGATCCCCACCTTCGTCGACACGATCGGATCATAGGTCGGCAGCCGCGCCAGCGCCTCGCCAAGCCTGCGCTCGGCCTCGCCATTGCCATACGCAGGCGCCGTATCGAACACGCGCACGCCCAAGGCAAAGGCGTGCATGACCATGGCCACCGTCGCTTCCGGCCGCACCAGTGGCGAGCCATGCGGCCCACTCACCCCGAAGCCGAGGCGGCGCACGCCGATCGCATTGTCGCGGTTGGAATCAGCCACGCGGCCAGCGTCCCTTCAGTCCGGAGCCCGGGTCGTCAGGGCAAGCGCGTGAAGCACGCCACCCATCCGGCCTTTGAGGGCGGCGTACACCAGCTGATGTTGCGCCACGCGCGTCTTGCCGCGGAATTGCTCCGAGACGATCTCTGCGCTCCAGTGATCGTTATCGCCGGCAAGATCCTTCAGCGCGATCACGGCGTCTGGAAACGCGTCGCGTAGATAGCCTTCGAGCGTCGCTCGATCCATTGCCATAAATCGTCCCTCCCGGGATCGCCGCGCGGTTCGCGCCCGCGGTCGGATCCAGTCGTCTTCCCGGATGCTATCTAGTTCAGCTTTCGTCCCGCACAATAGCAGAACGCAGCGTACCTCATTTGAGGGACGCTGCGTCCTTTTGCTCACGTCAGGCGCGTCCCTAGCTGGGATTGGCCGTTTTGTCGGTCTTCGTTGCGATGTCGCGGATTTTTTCCGCCTCGGCCTTGTGGACCTGCAGGGTCGGCAAGGTTTCGTCGGCGAACATTTTCAGCTGCGCTGTTGCATCCGTGTCCCTCGCATAATCCTCGAACAGCTTGATCGCGTCATTGTGGGCGTCGATCTGAAGGGCGGCATAGTCCGCGTCGAAATCGGCGTCGCCATCCGTCTCGACCAGATCATTGATGCGGCGCATGTGGAAATCATCCAGCACGTCGGCAGGCGGCATCAGCGATGCGGCGGAAGCCGCAGCCTTCAGCTTGTCGATCGCCGCCTTGTGGTTGTCGATCATCATCTGCGCAAACGCCTTCACGTCGGCGCTCGATGATTTCTCAAGCGCCATCTCGCTCGTGCGGATCTCAACAAGGCTTGCCTGACCTGCGGCATTGACGAAGTCCTGCGCCTCGCGCGCCGCATTCTCGGCGGAAGCAGGGGAGGCCGAAGCAATGTCTGTCGTCGGCGCAGTCAGGACGTTCGAGCTCATATTGTCGCCACAGGCGGCCAGCGTCAGTGCCGCCAGACTCGCGGCGCCGAAAAGCATGAAACGAGACATAGATTCCTCCAGGCGATTGCGTCCCCATCCCCGTCATGAGGTCAACGCAACCCACCTGGCCCCGTTCCGGGTTCCATCATGTCGAATGCGTCAGGTTCCCGCATGTCCGAAGCTTCACGTCGCGAAGCGCTTGCTTCCCGTAGTCCTCATCCTCGGCAGCACGTGAGGCGTGCATTCGTTGAAGGACGAGCGTGCGCTGGAAAACCCGGTTAGGTGCCCGCCATATACCCCGGCAGCCAGCCTTCGTGTGCGGCGCGAATATCGGCCAGCGCTACTGGGCCGAAGCCTTTCCAGCCGACGATGGTTTCGTGGCGGATGCCGCCGATCGTGATGCGGTTCGCGTCTGCCGGCGCAAGCTCGCGCTTGATGCGGGCGACGACTTCTTCCGCATGATCAACATGCACGGACAGCACGTAGCGCGCCTGATCCTCGCCGAACAGCTGCGCCGCCGTCCAGTCGCCGCTCAGCACGACGCCATGGCCCGATGACAGCGCCATCTCGACTGCTGCGCAGGCGATGCCGCCCTCGCTGACATCGTGCACGCCGTTGACCAGACCGTCAGCGATCAGCTTGCGCACGAAAGCCGCGTTCCGCTTCTCGATCGCCAGATCGACCGCCGGCGCCGAGCCAGCCGCCACGCCATCAAGCCCTAGCACAACGCGCGCATAGGCCGACGCGCCCAGATGTCCTTTGGTGTCGCCAACAATGATCAGCACATCATTGGCCTGCGCGCCCTTCAGCGTCGCAATGTGATCGAGGTTCTCGATCAGCCCGATCCCGCCCACCACCGGCGTCGGCGGAATACCCACGCCATCGGTCTCGTTGTAGAGCGAGACGTTGCCGCTCACGACCGGAAAGTCGAGCGCGCGGCACGCTTCGGCCATGCCTTCGATCGCTTTCACGATCACGCCCATCGTGTCGGGCTTTTCCGGGTTGCCGAAGTTCAGGTTGTCGGTGATCGCAATCGGCGTCGCGCCGACGGCGGACAGGTTGCGGTAGGCCTCGGCCACTGCCTGCTTGCCGCCCTCATAGGGATCAGCCGCCACATAGTGCGGGTTGCAATCCGAGCAGATCGCCAGCGCCTTGTTGGTGCCGTGGATGCGCACGATGGCCGCGTCACCGCCCGACTGCGAACTATCGATCGTGTCGCCCATCACGTGGCGGTCATACTGCTCCCAGATCCACCGTTTCGACGCCATGTCCGGCGATGACATCAGCTTGATCAGCGCCGCGCCATAGTCCTTGGGCTCGGGATATTTCGAGACGTCCAGCGCGGGCGCGGGCTTCGGCTCGTTCCACGGCCGGTCATAGTTCGGTGCGTCCTGGCTCAACGGCGGCACCGGAATATCGCACACCACCTGTCCCTGCTGCTTCAGCACGAGGCGGCCGGTGTTCGTGGTGTAGCCGATCACTTCGGCGTCGAGATCCCACTTGTCGAAGATCTTCTTCGCATCCGCTTCCTTGCCGGGCTTCAGAACCATCAGCATCCGCTCTTGGCTCTCAGACAGCATGATCTCGTAAGCCGTCATGCCGGTTTCGCGCTGGGGCACCTTGTCCATGTCCATCTCGACGCCGACGCAGCCCTTGTCCGCGATCTCGACGGAGGAGGAGGTGAGGCCGGCTGCGCCCATGTCCTGAATGGATTGAATCCAGTCCGTCGCCATCAGCTCAAGGCACGCCTCGATCAGCAGCTTCTCGGTGAAGGGGTCGCCAACCTGCACGGTCGGGCGCTTCTCTTCATCGCCTTCGGAGAATTCGGCCGAAGCCATCGTCGCGCCATGGATACCGTCACGGCCCGTCTTCGATCCCACATAGAAGATCGCGTTCCCCGGCTCTGCGCCGCGCGAGTAGAAGATGTTGTCCGTCTGCGCGAGGCCAACCGCCATCGCGTTGACCAGGATGTTGCCGTTATAGCCTTTGTGGAACTGCGTCTCGCCCGCCACCGTCGGCACGCCCACGCAATTGCCGTATCCGCCGATGCCCGAAACGACGCCGGCCACGAGGCTGCGCGTCTTCGGATGGCTCGGGTCGCCAAAGCGCAAAGCATTCACCAGCGCCACCGGCCGCGCGCCCATCGTGAACACGTCGCGCAGGATGCCGCCCACGCCCGTGCCCGCGCCCTGACGCGGCTCGATATAGGATGGGTGGTTGTGGCTCTCCATCTTGAAGATGCACGCCTGACCATCACCGATATCGACAACGCCGGCATTCTCGCCCGGCCCCTGGATCACGCGCGGACCCTTGGTCGGAAACTTCCCCAGATGCCGGCGCGTGGACTTGTAGGAGCAGTGCTCCGACCACATCACCGAGAAGATGCCCAATTCCACCTTGTTTGGCGCGCGGCCCAGCCGGTCGAGCAGGATGGCGAACTCGTCAGCCTTGATGCCCTGAG
>CALMWO010000042.1 GCA_937873805.1 uncultured Hyphomonadaceae bacterium | reverse complement strand
ATGGATGTCTCTGCCGGCGGATACCGCAAAGATCATGTGTCCGCCAACCGGATGGAGCCGGGATGAGCTGATTGCGGCGAAGGCGGCGGGTTTCGAGATTGCTGACAATGAGAAGCGGCAGGCGTTTGCCAAGGCCATCACGGCTTGCCTTGCGAGCCCTGATCCGGCGTTGCGGGATGGGATCGCCTATGAGGCGCTGACGCACATGCTGCGTGGGCGGCAGCTTTCGGCCCCGACACAGACGGCGCTGATGGCGGATCTTGTCGCGCGGCTGGATGCGCCTGCGGGGCAGGGTTTCGAGCAACCATTCGCGGCGCTGGCGCTTTCGGAAGTGGCGCGGGCGGATCGGGTCGAGGCGTTTCTCACCGAGGATGAGCTGATCAAGCTGCTGGTCGATGCGCAGCACTGGTTCATCAACGTGTCTGACTATCGCGGATACGATGCGGCGGAAGGCTGGCGGCATGGGGTTGCGCATGGTGCCGACCTGCTGATGCAGCTGGCGCTCAATCCGCGGATTGATGCGGAGGGATTGCGCGTGATCGTGTCGGCGGTCGGTGTGCAGGTTGCGCCGAAGGAGCATGCCTACGTGTTCGGCGAAAGCGAGCGGCTGGCGCGGCCGGTGTTGATTGCGGCGGGGCGCGGTGCTCTGGAGACAACGAAGTGGACCGAGTGGCTTAAGGTGATGGCGACGCCGCCGGAAGGCGTGGAGCCTTTTGGCGAGGCCTGGCTTGCATGGCGGCACAATGCGACGGCGTTCCTGCAGGCGCTCTATGTGAACGTGACGCTTGGCGGTGATGCGGGTGATGATGTTCTGCGGCCGGGCCTTGAGGCGGCGTTGAAGGCGTTGCCGTGATCCCATAAACGAAATGCCCGGCGCGAGGCCGGGCATGACGTGTTCTGAATTCGTGGTTCGAGCTTACTTGCCCGCGAGGCGCATGAAGCGTTCGCGCAGTTCCTTGTCCGTCTTGAAGACGCCGGTGAACTGGGTGGTGATGGTCGAGACGTTCGGGTGGTGGACGCCGCGCGTTGTCATGCACTCGTGCTTCGCATCGATCAGGACAGCGACGCCGTGCGGCGCCAGCGATTCCTGGATCGCGTTGAGGATCTGCGAGGTCATCGTTTCCTGCGTCTGGAGACGCTTGGCGTAGATCTCGACGACGCGGGCGAGCTTGGAGATGCCGACGACTTTCTCGGTCGGCATGTAGGCGACGCAGGCTTTGCCAAGGAAGGGCGCCATGTGGTGCTCGCAGTGCGATTCCACATCGATGTCGCGCAGCATGACGATGTCGTCATAGCCTTTCACGTCGCCAAAGGTCTTGGCGAGGTATTCAGCGGGGTCCTGGGTGTAGCCCTCGAACCATTCCTCGTAGGCGTCGACGACGCGGCCGGGGGTGTCGATCAGGCCCTCGCGCTTGGGATCATCGCCCGCCCACGCGATCAGCGTGCGGACAGCATCTTCAGCTTCATCCCGCGAGGGGCGCTTGAAGGGTTCGGTCTCGGCCGTGGCCTTGCCTTTGATCACGGCGTCCATGGCCGATCCTTTCGTAAGTGGGGCGGGAAATCATCAGGATTTCAGCACCCGGGCATCACGACGCCCTCGAAAACTCTTCCGGTCAGGTCCAATTGCTTGGGCCCGGCCTGCGTGACACATAGGCGCCTCTCTGGAAAACGCCAGACTTCTCGCCTCAAAACCCTTATCGAATATTCCTAACGGAACGAAAAGACCGCCCTATGGACATCCGTCTCCACAATACGCTGACACGCGAAAAGCAGGTCTTTTCACCCCAAAACCCGCAGCGGGTGACGATGTATGTCTGCGGTCCCACGGTCTATTCCTACGCCCATATCGGGAATGCGCGGCCTCCGGTCGCATTCGACGTGCTGTTTCGCCTGCTGCGCCTGAAATATGGGGCGGAGCATGTGGTTTACGCTGCGAACATCACCGATGTGGACGACAAGATCATCGCGGCGGCCGCCGAGGCCGGAAAGCCGATCGCCGAGATAACCACGCATTTCGAACAGATTTACCGCGATGATATCGGCGCGCTGGGCGTGATGGAGCCCACATTCCGCCCGCATGCGACCGAGCATATCGAGGGCATGATCGCGATCATCGGCGAGCTGGTGGCCAAGGGCCATGCCTATGCTGGCAAGGATGGCGTGCTGTTCGATGTGCCGTCGATGGCGAATTACGGGAAGCTGTCAGGCCGCAACCGGGACGAGATGGTCGCCGGGGCGCGCGTCGAGGTGGACACGGGCAAGAAAGACCCTGCGGACTTCGCGCTCTGGAAAGCCGCCAAGCCGGGCGAGCCGAAGGAAGCGCGCTGGGGTAGTCCCTGGGGCGAGGGGCGGCCGGGCTGGCATATTGAATGCTCGGCCATGGTGAAGGCCGTACTGGGCGAGACGATCGACATTCATGGCGGCGGGCTCGACCTGATCTTCCCGCACCACGAGAACGAGATCGCGCAGAGCGAGTGCGCCCATGGCGCCCCGATGGCGCGCTACTGGCTGCACAACGGTTTCCTGTCGATGGACTCGGAGAAGATGTCCAAGTCGCTGGGCAATGTGAAGCTGATCCACGACCTGCTGAAGCACTTCGACGGCGAGACGATGCGGTTCGCGCTCATGTCGGCGCATTATCGCCAGCCGCTCGACTGGACGGAGTCTTTGCTCGACCAGAGCAAGACGACACTGGACCGGCTGTACAATGCGATGCGGCGGATGAAGCACGTCCAGGCGGCGAACACGGGCGCGCCTGATGGCGTGCTGAACGCACTGTGCGACGATCTCAATACGCCTCTGGCGCTGGCGGAGCTTTCGGCGCTGGCGACGGAAGCGAACAAGGCTGAGCCACAGGACTGGCCGCGCTTGAAAGGATTGCTGCTGGCGGCGGGTTCGCTGCTCGGCCTGTTGCAGCGCGACCCGGATGAGTGGGCGCGGGGCGATGCCTCTGATGCTGACCGGATCGACGGGCTGGTTGCCGGGCGTGTCGCGGCGCGGCAGGCGAAGAACTTCGCGGAGGCCGATCGCATCCGCAAGGCGCTGGCGGCGGAAGGCATCGAGATCATGGACGGGCCGAACGGCTCGACGTGGCGGCGAGTCTAGAGAGACGCGTCTAGGGAGACGCGTCCGGCCGCGGCGCCAACGCTGTTTGACCGGGCGGCGGCGTAGCTTATGCTTTGCGTGCTTGGGGCGGGTCCAGGAAGGGCATGTCATGAGACTGTTGTTGGGACTGACTGCGGCGCTGCTTGCGACCGCGTGCGCGAGCAATCCAATTCAGGGCGGGCCTCGGCCGCCACAGGGAGCGGGACCAGCCGGAACGCAGTTCGGCTTCTGGGATCGCGATGCTGAAGGCGCGGTGGACGCGGATTTTCGCTCTTACGTCACGCGCACATACAATATGGGCGATGAGGCCAAGGCGCAGGCCGCGCTGCAGACCGATGGCTTCACCTGCAGGGACGGAAACCGGCCCGATGGCAGGCCTGTTCCCAAGCTCGAATGCGAACGCATCTATGCGTATGACCAGGATGTTCACGCCTGGACCGTAGAGTTCTGGGGCAATGAGCGCGAGCCGCGCGCGCACTATGCGCGGACCCACATCCGCGACACGACCAAGACCTACAAGGAAAAGCGGGGCGGTGGTTGATGACGTTCGTGCTTGCCCCTCATGAGGCGCCCGGCGCCGGGCTGACGCGTGCGATCCAGGAGCAGGTTGCGAAGCTTTCGATCGAGTGCATCGACGCCGCGCAGGATCCGTCTGCGTTCGCGCACAAGGCGCGGGTGCGGTGCAAGCGGGTGCGTGCGGTGTTGCGTCTTGCCAGGCCGATGATGGGCGCGAAGGCGTTCCAGAGGGAAAACCGGTGGTGGCGCGATCAGGCGCGGCTGCTGTCTGACCTGCGGGACGCGGGCGCGCGGATCGAGGCGCTGGAGACGCTGCGGCCGTTTCTTGCGGCGCGGATCGGCACGGCCATGACGCGCAAGCTGGGCGAGCGGTTCGAGACGGGACGTCAGACCGTGGAAGCCGGCGGCGCGATCACAGCGTTCGTCGAGGCGATGAACAAGCGCAGCGAGACGCTGATCCCGGAGCTGCCAGCGGGCAGCCGCGAAGACATGATGGATGCGCTTGGCGAAACTTATCGCCTGTCGCGCATCGCCATGAAGGACGCGCTGAAGGACGAGGATGCGGAGTTGCTGCACGAATGGCGCAAGCAGACGAAGTATCACGCTCTGCAGGCGCGGCTGATGCGGTTGCATTTCCCGGATGTACTGGACCAGCGTGTGGCGGCGGTGCGCGATCTCGCCGGACTGCTGGGCGAGGTGCAGGATATCGAGGTGGTGTCCGAGGGCGTGAAGGGGTGGCGCGAAGGCCCGAAAGGGCTGTCGGACGTGCTGGAAGCGCGGCGCAAGGCCCTGGTGACGGGCGCGCGGGCGACGGGGGCTGCGCTGTTTGCGGAGAAGCCCAAGGCGTGGTCGCGGCAACTGGCTCCGCCGGTGCTGGCTGAGTAGGCGACGTGACGCCTTGATCTGCGGGGCGTTCGGGCCGACTTAAGAGCGATGTTCGGTGAGCTTTATCACAATCGGGTTCTGGAGCTGGCGGCGGATATTCCGCATGTCGGCCAGCTCGACGGCGCGCAAGGGTCGTCGTTGAAGGTCTCGCGCGTGTGTGGCTCGACCGTGCAGGTTGATGTCACGCTCGACGCCGCGGGGCGGATATTGGCGATCGCGGTAGACCCCAAGGCGTGTGCATTGGGGCAGGCGGCAACATCTATTCTGGCGCGGCATGCGATCGGGCGGTCGCTGGCGGAGATCGAGGCGGCGCGCGATGCGCTGAAGGCGATGCTGAAGGATGGTGCGGAGCCACCTTCGGGCGAGTTCTGGGAATTGCGTCACCTACAGCCCGTGCGGGAATACCCGCCGCGGCACACGTCCACCCTGCTGGCGTTCGAGGCCGCGGTTGAGGCGATGCAAAAGGCGCTGGCCGCGCGTTAGGTCAGCGCGGAATGTCATCCGACTGGTAGACCGAGAACACGTGGCCGTCAGGGTCGGCGAGGTCGGCGGACCATCCGCCGGGCGCTTCGCTGAGCGGCGTGACGATGGTTACGCCCTTTTTTGCGAGGCTGCTCACGATGCTGTCGATACCTCCGTCGGCCAGCGTGAAGACGATGATGGGGGACTGACCGGGTTTGGCTTCCGGGTTCGCGAAGAAGATCAGGTCGATGTTGCTGGCGGTGTGGGCGATGAGGAAATCGCCGCCGTGTTCAGGCCCGTCGCCGGGCACGCGATCGACGGCGAGGCCGAGCGTGTCGCGGTAGAAGGCCTCGGTGCGGTCGATATCCGACACGTAATAGACAATGTTTCCGATGGCGTATTTGGCGAGCATGGGCGTCTCCTTTGTCCTTACCCGCGTGTCTGTTGCCGCGGCGTGGAGATTTGTGAGCGGCTGATCACAAAAAGATGCCCGTCGGGATCATGACTGGCGAGAAAGGCCTCGGGGCGGCGCGATGGACCGAGCAGGGCGCGGCGGATGCGTCCGAAAGCGAGGGGGCCGGTGGGGTCGCCATTCGCGGTGGCGCCGGCCAGAGCGCGCTTGAGCTGGGAGATGCGCTGGCGCAGCGCGTCGTCGGACAGGTGCAGCAGCCACCCGATTTCCTGCCGCGTATGGCCACTGAGGGCGAGCAGGGCGGTGACGCGCAAGGCTGGCGAGAGGTGGGCGAGTTCGGGGGATGCGGTATCGGCATGTGTGGAGGTCGCGGGCAGGACTTCGCTCCAGCCGGTTTCGCGGCGACGCCGACGAGCGGCGGTGCGGGCGTCGAAGGCTGCGCGATTGCGAATGACGCCGGCCAGCCAGCGGCGGGTCTCCGGTGCGGCAAGATCGGTACGGCCAGCTTCGAGGGCAGCCAGCAGCGCCGCCTGCACGAGATCGTCAGCCTCTTCGGGCCTGCGCGAGGCGCGGCGGGCGAGGGCGTGCAGGTCTGCAAAGGCGCGCGGAGCGGGCATTCCGGCAGGTTAGCGCGAACTGGCGTGTTGCCGAAGAGACTTCGCGATTTGAATTCAGAGGAGCGCGCCACCCAAGAGGTATACTTGACTTAGTCAACTAATATGACGAGGCTCGCCTCATGCCCGCTGTTTCACAATCCCAGATCGCCGCGGTTCGCCGGTTCAATCGCCTCTACACCCGCGAAGTCGGGCTGTTGCGGAAGAACTTCCTCGATACGCCCTGGTCTCTGGGAGAGATGCGGGTGTTGTTCGAGATCGCGAACGGCAAGCAGATCACGGCGAAGGATCTGGCGAAGGCGCTGGATCTGGATTCGGCTTATCTGAGCCGATTGCTGCAGAAGTTCGAAACGGACGGATTGATCACGCGGACGCGCTCCAGGGCGGATGCGCGGGTGAGCCATCTGGGCTTGTCGGCGAAAGGGCGGAAAGCCTTCTCGGCGGCGAATGCGCGGCAGGTTGAGAATACGACCGAGTTACTTGCGCGATTGAAGCCGGCGGACCGTGCCAGACTGGTGGGTGCGATGGGAACGATAGAGGCCTTGCTGGGCGAGCCTGTCGATGTGAAGCGCAGCTATGTGCTCCGCGATCCGAAGCCGGGCGACTTTGGCTGGATCGTCACGCGCCATGCCGAGCTCTACGGCGAGGAGTATGGCTGGGGCGGTGCGTTCGAAGGCCTGTGCGCGCAGATCGTGGCCGACTTCGTGAACCAATTCGATCCGAAGCTGGAGAAGTGCTGGATCGCAGAGATGGACGGCCAGCGTGTCGGCTGTGTGATGCTGGTGAAGGATGATCCCAAGGCGAAGAAGGCCGATGTCTCGCGCATTCGCCTGCTGCTGCTTGATCCGGCGGCGCGGGGGATGGGGCTTGGCGCGCGGCTGGTGGACGAGTGCGTCCGGTTCTCCCGCGCGAAGGGCTACAAGCGGATCACGCTGTGGACGCATCAGGAACTGGTGGCGGCGCGGGCGATCTATGCGAAAGCTGGCTTCACCGTGACGGGCGAGGAAACGCACGACAGCTGGGGCAAGCCTGTCGTGAGCGAGTTCTGGGATATGGCGCTCTGATCCGCCGCTAGGTCGCGGGCGTGACTTCGATCGATGCGGCTGCTTCGCCGGGGATCGTGACGATCAGCTTTTCTTCGGCGGTCTTTTTGGCTTGCGGCTAGCAGGCGACGAGCGCGAGCGTCGCCAAGGCGAATAGGTTTTTCATTGCGGGTCCCGACGAATGCCCTTGCGTTCCAGAGTTGGGTCAGCGAGGCAACACGTGAAGCGCGATCTGACCGCGCAAGGCGGCTTTCCGATACACGGATATCCGCTAGATTGATCGCATGAGACAGATTGCGGTCATCACACTCGCGGCGCTGGTGGCCGGTGGCGCAGCGCACGCGCAGAAGCCCGGCAGCACATTTGCCGGTTTGGTCGGATCGTGCTGGGTCGCAGACGTGGAACTCGGTGTGACCGACACGCACTGCTTCACGGCGGCGGCGACAGGCAAGGCGGTGATGGACATCCACAAGGTGAGGGACCGTGCTGGCGCGGTGACCTATGAGGGCGTCACGACGTACCGGACCGAAGGCGATGGCGCGATCCGGTACGATTATCTCAACTCGGCAGGCGACCTTCTGTCCGGATACGCGCGGCGGGAGGGGGACAGGCTGGTATTCTCCGAAGCTCCCGGCGGGGCTCCGGCGACGGTCTGGTATCTGGGGCCGACGGCCTATGAAGTGGGCGCCGGGTCAACATCTTCCGTCAGACGCAAGTTCGTGAAGGCTGGCCCGGCTGGCGGATCGGGACTTTAGGCCGTGGTTTGCCTGTCGGCGTTCGCGTTGTTATATGCGGTCCATGGCTGAGGCCCCTGCATACAAGCCGGTAATCGGCACCCTGTTGAAGGGCTACAAGATGACGCTGTCGCCGGCGTTCGTCGCGATGGGCGTGCGCTGCCGGCATGAGCCGTCGTGCTCGGAATACTGTGCCGAATGCGTATCCAGGCACGGCGCATGGGCAGGGGCATGGATGGGTCTGGCGCGGTTTTCCCGCTGCCGCCCCGGAGGATCGCACGGGTGGGACCCGGCGCCGACCCTAACTAGCACCGGCGCGCGGTGGTTCGCGCCCTGGCGCTATGGCGTCTGGAGCGTGGACCGGTCCGAAACCGCCCGCCCTTAAGTTCCTCAGGACCTAACTTCAAAATCATTACCGGACGGCGGGTTCAAAGACCCGGCGAAGTGCTTTATCCGTCCGCGGAACACGAAAGTTAGTCCCATGATCAACGTATCCTTCCCCGATGGCTCGAAGCGCGAATACCCGGATGGGGCGACGCCGCTGTCGATCGCGGAAGCCATCTCCAAATCCCTCGCCAAGCGGTCGGTGATCGCCAAGGTCGACGGGCAGTTGTTCGACATGAAACGCCCGCTGCCCGGCGACGTCGCGCTGGAGCTGCTGGACATCAACGCCAAGGAGTCGCTGGACCTGATCCGGCACGACGCGGCGCACGTTCTCGCGCAGGCCGTGCAGGAGCTGTTCCCCGGCACGCAGGTGACGATCGGGCCGACGATTGAAGACGGGTTCTACTACGACTTCGCCCGCAAGGAGCCGTTCTCAACAGATGACTTCGCGAAGATCGAAGCGAAGATGAAGGAGATCGTGGATCGCGATCTTCCGATCAATCGCGAGGTCTGGAGCAAGGAAGACGCCATCGCGCACTTCAAGGGCATCGGCGAGGACTACAAGGCGCAGATCATCGACGACATCATCCCGCCGGGCGAAGCGATCACGCTGTACTCGCATGGCGGCGTATGGAGCGATCTCTGCCGCGGTCCGCACTTGCCGAGCACGGGCAAGCTGCCGAAGGCGTTCAAGCTGATGAAACTGGCCGGCGCATACTGGCGTGGCGACCATCGCAACGAAATGCTTCAGCGCATGTACGGCACGGCGTGGGCGAACGAGGCCGATCTCAAGGCCCACCTTGTGCGGCTCGAGGAAGCCGAGAAGCGTGATCACCGCAAGATCGGGCGCGAGCTCGACCTCTTCCATATGCAGGAAGAGGGCAAGGGCATGGTGTTCTGGCACGAGAAGGGCCTGCGCATCTGGCAGACGATCGAGGCGTACATGCGCCGGCGTCTGGCGACGGCCGGGTATCACGAGGTGCGCACGCCGCAGGTGCTCGACAAGCGCTTCTGGGAGCAGTCGGGCCACTGGGAGAATTATCGCGAGAACATGTTCGTCGCCGAGACGGCGGAGGACGAGACGCTGGCGTTGAAGCCGATGAACTGCCCCGGCCACGTGCAGATCTTCAAGTTCGGTCAGAAGTCGTATCGCGACCTGCCGTTGCGCATGGCCGAGTTCGGCGCATGCCACCGTTACGAGCCCTCGGGCGCGTTGCATGGCCTGATGCGTGTGCGCGCTTTCACGCAGGACGATGCGCACATCTTCTGCCGCGAAGACCAGATCGAGGATGAGGTTGCCGCCTTCATCACGCTGGCCTCCTCGATCCATGAGGATTTCGGCCTGACGCGGGATCACATCACGCTGGGCACGCGCCCGGAAAAGCGCGCAGGCTCGGATGAGTTCTGGGACATGGCTGAAGGCCAGCTCATCAATGCCGCCCGCAAGGCTGGCGTCGAGGCCGTCGTTGCGGCGGGTGACGGCGCTTTTTACGCGCCGA
>CALMWO010000041.1 GCA_937873805.1 uncultured Hyphomonadaceae bacterium | reverse complement strand
TGGCGCGCTGCTAGCTAATCTTCAGCGAAACACACCGTAGCCCCAAGCCATCGCCAAAACGAACGCAACGCATATCGCAGCAATAGCGAAGAAGGTTTTCCGAGAGGGCGGCTTCCCGCCGTAATCGGGAGAATCTTCCCAACTCATGTGAACCGCCGACAATAACTTACGCGGGCATATTCAGTGCCACTATGAATCCTAGCACAAGCCACCGCGCGATAGCGGCAACGTTTACGTCCACCTTCACCAGTACCCGCACCATGTGCGCTCCGCTCGCTTCATCTGCGAACCTTCTAGGCCCCGGAATGGGGCGTCCAAAAGGTTAACGGTGAAATCGATGCCACGGCGATATACACGAGTGGTGAATGCGATTAGGCGTTCAAACCATAGCGCTTTGAAACTAAACGGGTCGAGTTTCGACGCTTAAGCGCGCTATTTTGCTGTTTTAGCTCACTTCTGGCACTTCCACCTTCACCGCCAGATTTTCTGCCCCATGGTGCAGAGTTTCCACGGAAACCCACCGCTGGCGCGGGGAAACGTCATCAATTAGCTTTGTGTCTTGTAGCTTGCGGCTCGTGCCGACGAGCCTTTGATCGGAGACGGGATGGAGACGGGCGGCGCCAAGGGTCGTGTGCTCATTGTCGACGATCAGTTCCTGATCGTCGAATTCCTGAAAATCTGGTCCGAAGCGCACGGCTTTGAAGTCTGCGGCACGGCGAAGTCTGCGGCAGGAGCTGTCGAAGAAGCCTTGAGGCTGAAGCCGGACTGCATCCTGATGGACGTGCGCCTTGAGGGCGGCAAGGACGGGATCGATGCGGCGATCGAGATCTGCAAGGAGATCGACACCCGCATCATCTACATCACCGGATCGAGTGAGGGGCCGACCATCGCGCGGATCAACGAAGACCATCCCTTCGCGATCCTCATCAAGCCCATCGATCCGGCCGAGCTCGGGCGCGTGCTGGAGCGGGCGGTCACGGACAGGACATGAGCGATAGCATCCTGCGCCAGACCGAACAGCAGCTAGAGGTAGCGCTGCAGGCTGCGCGGATGGGGACATGGGCAATCGACTTTGCGACCAACGCGCTGACGACATCGGAACTCTGCCGGAAGGATTACGGCTGGCCGGTGTCCCAGCCGATGACCAATGATGACCTTCTCCGTCTGATCCACCCGGACGACCGCAAGCTGCGCGAGAAGCTGATCGGCCGCGCACTGGCGGCGCAGCAGGATCTGGAAGTGGAGTATCGCGTTATTCGGCCGGACGGCGAGACTGTGTGGATACTCGTGCGCGGGCGGGCCGATTACGACGACAATGGCGTGCCTGTGCGGGCGCAGGGCGTGTCGCTTGAGATCACCGACAGGAAGCGTGCAGAGGAGCGCCAGCGCAGCCTGGTCGCGGAACTCAACCACCGTGTGAAGAACACGCTGGCAATCGTGCAATCGCTCGCGCTGCAGACGCATCGGACAACGGACAACCCTGTCGCGTTCATGGCCGCTCTCAATGCGCGTGTACGGGCGCTTGCCAAGGCGCATGACCTTCTCACGGAAAACTCCTGGGAAGGAGCCATGCTGAAGGATGTGATCGGGCGGACGCTCGACCCTTATGCGGCTGACTGGCGGCTCGAAATCGCGGGACCGCCGGTCAGGCTGAATGCCGAGACAGCAGTGGCGCTCAATCTGGCTTTCCATGAGCTGGTGACCAACGCGGCAAAATATGGGGCGCTGTCTGCTCCGGGCGGCGCGGTGGGCGTGACCTGGACCATCGACCGCTCGCTGCAGCCGGAAGTGATCGAGATCGTATGGCTGGAGCTGGGCGGCCCCCCTGTCGACCCGCCTACGCGGCGTGGGTTTGGGTCGCACGTACTGGAGGCCGGACTTACGCACGAACTGGACGGTGTCGTGACGCTGGATTTCCGGCGTGAAGGTCTAGTCTGCACGATGCGCTACAGCGCGTCCGGCCGAATGTATGGCGTGACATAGCTGCTTTCCGCGTCGTCAGCCTTGAGCTTGCCTTATGAACGTTGGACGGTCCTGCCCGGTGTGGTGCGGGATCTGATTCATGACGCTTACCGACATTCTGCTGCTGGCGGCGCTGGCAGTCTTTCTTCTCGCCTGGTGGGTTCGCCGCATGCCGCGACGGCCGATCGTGTTGCTGGTATCGACAAGCGTCATGCTGCTGGCGGGCGTGGCGGGCTTCCTTGATGACAGGTGGCAGGCGTTGGCGGGCGCGGGCTTTGCCGCCGTTGTGCTGGCCGTGCTGCTGGTCAATCGGTTGCGCCGGACAGATCGCGCGCGCGGAATCCCCTTCGTTTCGGGAACGCTGTTCACGCTGATGGCCCTGGGGCCGGTTGCGGCGATCGTGATGTTTCCCGTGTTCCAGTTGCCGAAGCCTTCGGGCGAGTATGCCGTGGGCGTACGCACATTCGAGCTGGCTGACGCGAGCCGGCCCGGCCTGTTCAACGCGCCGGCGGGCGCGCCGCGGCGGTTGCTGGTGCGCGTTTGGTATCCGGCGGGGGATACGAGCGGGCTGCACCAGCGGCCTTATTTCACACAACGCGAATCCGAGACGACGGCCCGAACGATGGGTGAGGCAGTGGGGTTTCCGCAGTTCTTCGCCTACGTGAAACACGTGCAGACGAATTCATGGGAAGACGCACCTCTGATGGCTGGCGCAGCAAGATTGCCGGTGGTGTTTTACAGCCATGGCTACACGTCCTTCCTTGGCCAGAACACGGCGCTGATGGAGGATCTGGCTAGCCACGGCTATGTGGTTTTCTCCGTACAGCATACGTCGGATTCTTCGGCGACGTTGTTCCTGAATGGCGACGTCATTCCATTCGATCCCGCGATCAACGAGATGGTGCGCAATACGCCGGACGAGGGCGCCAACCGGCCACAGGCGCGGGCGCTTGGCGGCTTGACGCTGGATGAGCGGATCGGCGGTCACATCGAATATCGCACGCAGGCTGCGGCGCGGATGGATCGCACCGTCGTCGCAAGTGCGCGCGCCTGGGTGCTGGATCGCCTGTTCCTGCACGACCAGCTTCAGAAGGGTGCTGTGCCGGAGCCGATTGCCCAGATCGCAGCTGCAAGCGATCTGACGCGGGTGGGCGAGATGGGCATGTCATTCGGCGGAGCGACGACAGGCACGCTCTGCATGATCGACAAGCGCTGCGCGGCGGGGATCAATCTCGACGGAGGCGATTTCCAGTTCACCGCTTTCAATGCTGACATGCCTGTGCCGTTCATGATGTTCCATTCGGATCAGAACAATTCATATCGCACGGTTGAGCGTGAGCCGCCTGCGACGCCACGCGGCTTCAACGAGTTTTCCTACGAGCGCATCGCGACGGCGGGCACGCACAAGGATATTCACCGCGTGCAGCTGAAGGGCTCGCAGCATCTTGGCCTGTCGGACTTTTCGCTTTTTATCCGATCGCCTTTGCGCGATCCGTTGTTTGGATCGACGCCGAGCGATGTGATGATCGGCGCACAGAACGAATTCGTGCGGGGATTCTTCGACCGATATCTGCGCGGACAGCCCGGCAGTTTCCCACAAGCGCAGATGGCGACCTACAAGGACTGGGTACTGCCGGTCGCCAATTCCGACCTGCCGGCCTGGTGGGCGTCGAAGAGCGAAGCCGAGCGAGCAAGCCTGGAAACGCGCATCGAAGCGGCGCGAGCCACGGGAACGGATAGAGCCGCCGCCCCCTGATTGACGTGCGATGGCCAGTTTCCTGTTGCGCGGGAATATGCTCTGCCTCGGATACGTACCTGGGAGGTTGTGCAGGAAAATCGTGTTTCTGGCCGCGGTAGCGGCCGCTTGTGTTGCGCCCGCCGCGAGCGCGCAGATCGACAGCGTTCGCCTCGGTGTGATGAAGCACAACATCTGCGTTTCCGATTGCAAGAACGCGGACAAGGAATCCGGCGTGAACATCAATGGCGAGTTGCGCTTTGCATCGCCCGACTGGCTCGGCTGGGCCGCTTCTCCGCATCCTTACGTGATGGCGTCGGTGAACTCGGACGGAAACACGTCGTATGGCGGTGTTGGGCTGGAGTGGGATTGGCAGTTTGCGCCAAGCTGGCGGCTGGAGCCGGGTTTCGGGTATGTGATCCATGATGGCGCGATCAATAACCCGTTCGCGAATGGCACGCCGCAAGCCGCAGCCTATGTGGAGGACCACGTGCTGCTGGGGTCGAAGGATCTCTTCCGCACATCGCTTGCGCTGACCTATGATATCGCGCCCACCTGGGCGGTGCAGGGCATCTATGAACACCTGAGCCACGGCCAGATCCTCGGCACAGGTCGCAACCAGGGCATGGACGAGATCGGCGTGCGCGTGCTGTGGCGGTTCAACTGAGGTTTGAGATGAAGCGCTTTATAGCGCCTTTGCTGCTTTCATATGGCCTTGTCCTGCCGGCGGCGGCCGACACGATCAGCGTGCTTCGCGAAAACACGCTGACGCTCACGCAGCAGGACGGCAAGGTGACGACCATCCTGATCAAGGAAGGCAAGGATCTTGAGCAGGTGAATTCAGCTGGAACCTGGGCGGCGGGGACCTGGGGCCTCGATCCGCAGAACCGCTTCTGCTGGACCGCACGCGGGCAGGCGACGCTCTGCATCACCATGCCGATGACGGTCGGCGTCGGCGCGACCTGGGATATTGTCAGTCCGACCGGACAGGTTGTCTGGCAGGCCGAAATCGTGGAAGGCCGGGCTGACCTCAGGCAGCTTTCCGGCGAAAGCGGCCATGGTGACCGCCAATAGGCCAGGGGACGCCTGAAAACCGGGTTCTTTGGCGTTAAAACGCTGATTGGCGACAGCTGTAATGTCGCCCCTTGAATACCGGCCGCACCCCCTGTATCACGCCCGCCTTGCTATCTGCCCAGATGGCGGAATTGGTAGACGCACTGCTTTCAGGTAGCAGCGCCGCGAGGCGTGGAGGTTCGAGTCCTCTTCTGGGCACCAGCATCCTTCTGAAAATATGACTATAGTCCTGGCGCGGCCTGAGCCGCCGCCGGAGCGAGGGATTTTGACATGAAGGATGTTGCAGTCGTCGGCTATTGCCGGACCGGGATCGCCAGGGCGTTTCGCGGGGCGCTCAACCAGACGCATGGCATTCCCCTGGCGGCGCATGTGCTGAAGGAGGTCGTGGCGCGGGCGGGGGTAGAGAGCGGCGAGGTCGAGGATATCGTGCTCGGCTGCGGCCTGCCGCAGGGCGCGACGGGGCACAATATCGGACGCACGGCGGCGCTGGAGGCCGGGTTCGACGTGCCCGGCGTGACGGTGAACCGCTATTGCGGGTCTGGCCTCACCGCAGCGTCGATGATCGCCAGCAGGATCGCGATGGGCGAAATCGCCTGCGGGATTGCCGGCGGCGTCGAAAGCATCAGCCTCGTGCAGATGGGCATTGCCGTCGACGGGTTCTTCTATGCGCCGCTGCAGGCGCGCATGCCCGCCGTGTGGTGGACGATGAACGAGACGGCGGATTTCGTCGCGAAGAAGTATGGCATCAGCCGCGAGGCGCTGGACCAGTATGTGGTCGGCAGCCAGCAACGCGTCGAGGCGGCGAGGGCAGCGGGCAAGTTCGCGGAGGAGATCACGCCGTTCAAGGCGGTGATGAAGGTGACCGACAAGGCGACTGGCCAGAGTCGCGAACAGGACGTGACGCTCGCTCATGACGAAGGTCCGCGAGCTGACACAACCATTGAGGGACTGGCAAAGCTGAAGCCGGTGTTTGATGGCGGCACGACAACGGCGGGCAATGCTTCACAGCTGTCGGACGGCGCGGGCGCCGCTGTGCTGATGGATGCCGATCTCGCGGCGAAGCGTGGCCTGCCAATTTTGGGGCTGTTCCGCGGAATGCAGCTCGCCTCCGTTGCGCCGGAAGAGATGAGCATCGCCATCACGCCCGCGATCCGGAAACTGATGAAACATCACCGTCTTAATAATGGCGATGTCGATCTCTGGGAGTTACACGAGGCCTATGCCGTCACCACGCTCTACAATCAGGCGCAGCTTGAGACGCCGTGGGAGACAACCAACGTCAATGGCGGCGCGATCGCGCTTGGGCATCCTTATGGCATGTCGGGCATCCGCTATCTTGGCTCGACGCTGATGGAGTTGGGACGGCGCGGGAAGAACAAGGCAGTGGTCGGCGTCTGCACAGCCGGCGGCATGGCGACGGCGGCTTATCTGGAGCGGGTTTAAGCCATTTGACCGCGGAACTGGCCGGGTTGTCTTTCCCGGCATTTCCCGCCATTCCTCCTCCCGAAAGCGAGGCTTCCATGGCTATCCACAATCACGAGGGCGATCTTCCGGCGGATGTGATCTTCACGGGTTCTGTCGCCATCGACACGGAGACGATGGGTCTCAACCCGTTCCGTGACGCGCTCTGTGTGGTGCAGCTGTCGGACGGAAAGGGCGATGCGCATGTCGTTCGCCTGAAGCGGCCTGACTATGACTGTCCGAACCTCAAGGCGCTGGTGTCGAACCCGCGCATCCTCAAGATCTTCCATTTCGCGCGTTTCGATCTGGGCATGATCCAGCAATGGCTCGGCGCGCCGTGCTTCCCGGTCTATTGCACCAAGATCGCCTCGAAGCTGGCGAGGACCTACACGGATCGTCACGGTCTCAAGGATCTGTCGCGCGAATTGCTCAATCTCGACATGTCGAAAGCCCAGCAAAGCTCGGACTGGGGCGCTGAAAAGCTCTCCGATGCGCAGCTCGCCTACGCCGCGTCCGACGTGACGCATCTGCATGAGCTGAAGGCCAAGCTCGACGGCATGCTGGCGCGCGAAGGACGGACGGAGCTGGCGCAGGCCTGCTTCGATTTCCTGCCGGTGCGGGCTGCCCTCGACCTGTCCGGCTGGGCCGAGCAGGACATTTTTGCACACAGCTAGGGTTTTCCGCCTCTTTTGGGCCTTCTGGCTGAGGTCAAAAGGTTTCCTTGGGCAGGGTTCCCGTTTTAGGCTGGGTCATGGTCACCGCCGCTCATTCGCATCACTCGATGGACCTCTGGGGTCCGCGGCGCGCAACATCGCTCAAGGATGCGCGGCGGCGTACGGCGCTGGTGCATATTCTGCGACTGATCTTCACGATCGGGGCGGTTCTGTCGGCGGGCATACTCGTGGGCACGATCATCAATTCCAGCCTCGTCCCGGCCCCGACGAGCGGCCCGACTTCCGGTCTCAGCGTCACGGTCCTGGGGCCGCGCTTCGAGGGCTTCGACTCGAATGACCGGCCCTACAGCCTCACCGCCGAAACCGCGCGCCGGCGTCGCGAAAATGTCTCGCTGATCGATCTGGTGAACCCGCGCCTGGAGGATGCCGCGTCATCCGTCGTTCAGGCGCGCGAGGGTGTCTGGAACGCCGATACGGAAATTCTGGAGCTTGTGGGCGACGTCGTGATGACGGACGCGGCAGGCTATACTTTCACCTCCCAGCGCACGCGCATGTATGTGAAGGACAACCGGGTCGAGGGGCAGACGCCGCTAAACGGGGTTGGGCCCATTGGCGAGATTCGGGCCGACGAGTATGAGGTGCTGGACGATGGCAACCGCATCAATCTCAAAGGCAATGTTTGGACACGATTCACGCCCAAGAAGAAGCGCGGCCAGGCCGCTAATGGCGGGAATAGATAAGGCTATGCAAATGATCTGGTCACGCCTTCCGCTGCTCATCTCCGGCGCCGCAGCCGCCACGCTTCTGGCCGGCCCTGCTGCTGCGCAGATCGGCCGTGGCGATGCGCCGGTGGAAATCACCTCAAAGCAGGGCGAGTACCTGCAGAACGAGGGACGTGGCGTCTACACGGGCGACGTGGTCGCAACGCAGGGCGAAAGCCGCATCACCACTGACAAGCTCACCGTGCTCTGCTCGAAGACAAAGCCCGCCGCCGGCGAAGAGCCTGTGTGCGAGGCCATGGAAGAGCTGATTGCCGAAGGCCGCGTCTTTTACACGGCGCCTGACGTGAAGATTCGCGGTGACCGGGCCCAGTATGATTATACCGCTGACACCATCACGATCACCGGAGACGTCATCCTGTCGCGCGGCAATGAAGGCGTCGTGCGGGGAACGCAGGTGGTCTACAAGGTTGCTGAAGGCCGCACGGTGATCACCGCTGGCTCCAACCGCGTGACTTCGATCTTCACGCCCGCTTCCAAACGCGATCCTGCGCCTGCTACGACGCCGGCGCCTGCCGCTACACCGCGACCGAACTGAGAGTCGAATGGACGCGCCCACCAGCAAGGTATTTGCCGAAGGTATGGAAGGCGCTCCGAACAGCGCTGACGACCGCGACGGGCTGCGCGCCAACAACCTTGCCAAGGCCTTCAAGGGCCGCAAGGTCGTCAAGGATGTGAGCCTTCACCTGCGCCGGGGCGAGATTGTCGGCCTGCTGGGCCCTAACGGCGCAGGCAAGACGACCTGCTTCTACATGATGATGGGCCTGATCCACGCCGATGCCGGCCGCGTCACCATCGATGGGGCTGATGTCACCGCCCTGCCGATGTACCAGCGCGCGCGTCTCGGTGTTGGCTATCTGCCGCAGGAAAACTCGATCTTCCGCGGCATGAGCGTGTGGGACAACGTCATGGCGGTCGCCGAGCTGACGGAAAAGTCCCGCGCCAAGCGCAAGGAGCTGACCGAATCCCTGCTGGAGGAGCTGCAGATCGCGCGGCTGGCCAAGCAGAACGCCAACTCACTGTCCGGCGGTGAGCGTCGCCGGGTCGAGATTGCCCGTGCGCTGGCCTCCCGGCCGAACTTCATGCTGCTGGACGAGCCGTTCACCGGCATCGACCCGCTGGCCGTGTCCGATATCTCGGACCTCGTCCGCTACCTGAAAGGCAGGGGGCTAGGCGTGCTGATTACGGACCACCAGGTCCGCGAAACGCTGGAAATCGTCGATCGGGCGTCGATCATCTACGACGGAAAGGTGCTGTTCGAAGGCACGCCTTCGGAGGTACTTACTAACGAGGATGTCCGCCGCGTTTACCTTGGAGCAAGATTCAACACCCAGTGACGGGGTTTGCCGAAGGTTCTAGCGTTGCCGATTATGCAATTTTAATACCGGTCGGTTAATGTGACCCAAGGTGGATGGGTCAGCCGGTCGGGGTATTCCCCGGACCCGGGCTCTGGGAGGTTCTTGTGGCGCTTGCGCATCGTCTGCAGCTGAGACAGGGGCAATCCCTCGTCATGACGCCGCAGTTGCAGCAGGCGATCAAGCTGCTCCAGCTCTCCAACGTCGAATTACAGGAAGACGTCGAGACCGAGATCGAGCGGAATCCGCTGCTCGCCCGCGCCGAAAACGAGGGCGGGGCGGATGGCGATGCGCCGGAGAAGGTGTCCGACAAACGCGAAGAGATGCGGCTGGACGAGGCCGATGGCGCCGCCAAGGCCAGCAGCGATCTCGATGCGCGCTCCGACGACGTCTATGAAAATGACAGTCCTTCTGAAGGCGGCGATGCCGGTTCACAGGGCGGCCCCTCGGCGCAACTTGATTGGTCCAAGGCGGGTTCGGGCAAGCAACACTCGGAAGACTTCGATCTCGAATCCATCACGGCTGAAGAAAAGTCACTTCGCGATCACCTCGAGGACCAGCTGCAGATTGCTGGCCTGATCGATGCGGACCGCCTGATAGCGGCGCGTCTGA
>CALMWO010000040.1 GCA_937873805.1 uncultured Hyphomonadaceae bacterium | reverse complement strand
CAGGACTTCTTCCCGCTGACCGTGAACTATCTTGAGCGCTATTACGCGGCTGGCCGCGTTCCCGGAGGCTACTTCAAGCGCGAAGGCCGCCCGACCGAAAAAGAAACGCTGACCTCGCGCCTCATCGACCGTCCGATCCGTCCGCTGTTCGCCGACGGCTTCAAGAACGAAGTGCAGGTCACCGTGACCGTGCTGTCGTACGACCAGGAAAACGATCCGGATATCGTCGGCATGGTTGCCGCGTCTGCCGCGCTCGTCATCTCCGGCGCGCCGTTCGCAGGCCCGATCGCGGCTGCCCGCGTTGGCTACAAGGACGGCGAATACATCATCAATCCGACGCAAGAGCAGATGGAAGGTTTCCAGCTCGACCTCGTCGTCGCCGGCACGACCGAAGGCGTGATGATGGTTGAATCGGAAGCCAAAGAGCTTTCGGAAGATGTGATGCTTGGCGCGGTGAAAGCCGGCCATGACTCGTTCCAGGCGGTTATCGAAGCGATCATCCAGCTGGCGGAAAAAGCCGCGAAGGAACCGTTCGCGTTCGAGAGCCCGGATCACTCCGCGCTGCTCAAATCGATCCAGGACATTGCAGGTGCGGACCTTTCCGCCGCCTACAAGATCAAGGACAAGGGCGAGCGCCATGATGCGGTGAACGCTGCACGCGAGAAGGCCAAGGCCGCTATCGTGAAATCCGAAGCGAACCCGACGGGCGCCGACCCGCTGGTGTTCAAGGAACAGTTCAAGGAAGCCGAAGCCAAGGTCGTTCGCGGCGACATCATCCGCACCGGCTCGCGCATCGATGGCCGCAAGACCGATCAGGTCCGCGCGATCACGTCGCAAGTTGGCGTCCTGCCGCGCACGCACGGTTCGTCGCTTTTCACCCGTGGCGAGACGCAGGCGCTTTGCGTCGCGACGCTCGGCACGGCTGAAGACGAACAGTACATCGACGGCCTGGAAGGCACGAAGAAAGAGAAGTTCCTTCTCCACTACAACTTCCCTCCCTACTCCGTCGGTGAAACCGGCCGTTCGGGTTCGCCCGGCCGCCGCGAAATCGGTCACGGCAAGCTGGCCTGGCGTGCGGTGAAGGCCGTCCTGCCGAAAGGCGAGGACTTCCCGTACACGCTGCGTATCGTCTCCGAGATCATGGAATCGAACGGCTCGTCGTCGATGGCGACGGTCTGCGGCTCCTCGCTCGCGATGATGGACGCCGGCGTTCCGATCACCCGTCCGGTGTCGGGCATCGCCATGGGCCTCATCAAGGAGCCGAACGGCATTGCCATTCTCTCCGACATCCTGGGTGATGAAGATCACCTCGGCGACATGGACTTCAAGGTTGCCGGCACCGAAGTGGGCGTCACCTCGCTGCAGATGGACCTGAAGATCGACTCGGTCACGTTCGACATCATGAAGACGGCCCTCGCCCAGGCGAATGGCGGCCGCCTCCACATCCTCAACGAGATGAACAAGGCGATGGACGGTGCGCGCACCGAAGTCTCCGAGAACGCTCCGAAGATGATCTCGATGAAGATCCCGGTCGACAAGATCCGTGACGTCATCGGCACGGGCGGCAAGGTCATCCGCGAGATCGTCGAAAAGACGGGCGCGAAGATCAATGTCGAGGACGACGGTACAGTGAAGATCGCGGCCGTCGAAAAAGAAAGCCTCGAGGCTGCGCAGAAATGGATCCACGGCCTGACGGCGGAAGCCGAAGTCGGCGCGATCTACACCGGCAAGGTTGTGAAGGTGATGGAGTTCGGCGCGTTCGTGAACTTCTTCGGCGCGAAGGACGGCCTCGTCCACGTGTCGCAGATGGCCGCCGAGCGTGTGAACTCGCCGAGCGACGTCGTGAAAGAGGGCGACACCGTGAAGGTGAAGCTGCTCGGCTTCGACGATCGCGGCAAAGTCCGCCTCTCGATGAAAGCCGTGAACCAGGAAACTGGCGAAGCCATCGAAGGCGTGGTGGATGATGGCCCGTCGGGCGAGCGTCCCCCGCGTCGCGAAGGCGATCGTGGTGGCCGTGGCGGTGACCGTGGTGGCCGCGGCCGTGGCCCGCGCCGCGAAGGCGCAAAGGAAGGCGCGGAATAACATCCGCCCTACCCTGATCGACAATCGAAGCGGCCGCCGGATCACTCCGGCGGCCGTTTTGCTTTCCGAAACTCGCGCTTGCAGTTTCAATATTTCGATGATACTCGAATTATCGAAATGGAAACGCTGGACGCAGTTTCGGCCCTTGGGGCACTGGCGCAGGAACACCGGCTTGCGGTGTTCCGCATGCTTGTGAAGGCCGGGCTCGATGGGATGCCCGCCGGCGAGATCGCCGATGAACTTGGCGTCCCGGCGTCGTCAATGTCTTTCCATCTGGCGCAGCTCAATCGCGCCGGGCTTGTCACGCAGCGGCGCGAGAGCCGATCGCTGATCTACACCGCCGATTTCGACCGCATGAATGGCCTGCTGGCGTATCTGATCGAGGATTGCTGCCAGGGCCGCCCCGAAGTCTGCGCGCCCACGGCGGAGGCCGTCAGCCGCGCGGCCTGCTGCACGCCACCTCAGAAAAAGCGAGCCCGCAAATGAAGCGCCTTCACATCCATGTCGCGGTCGAAGATCTTGCGAAATCCGTCTCGTTCTACTCGACACTGTTCAACGCAAAGCCCGCGGTCGTGAAGGACGACTATGCAAAGTGGATGCTAGACGATCCGCGCGTGAATTTCGCGATCTCTGATCGTGCGCGCGTTGCAGGCGTCGACCATCTCGGCATTCAGACCGAAACCAGCGAAGAGCTCGCAGAGCTTTCAAGCCGATTGAAAGCTGCGGGCGAGGTAACGCGTGATCAAGAGGCGACGACCTGCTGCTATGCGAAATCAGACAAGGCGTGGGTGAACGACCCACAGGGCATCCGGTGGGAGACGTTCCACACGCTCGGGGAAGCAACCACCTATGGCGAAGACGAGCCGGACGTGAAGCTGGTCGCCAAGGCGGCGTGCGGAGCTCCGGTCAAAGCCGCTGCCTCCTGTTGCTAGATCGAACTACGGGGATCGTCGATGAGCGCCAATGATCACACCTACAACGTTCTCTTTCTCTGCACCGGCAATTCGTGCCGTTCCATCCTTGCTGAGGCGATCCTGAACCGGATCGGGACGGGGAAATTCCGCGCCTTCTCCGCCGGATCGTTTCCCAAGGGCGAAGTAAACCCGCACGCCACCGCGTTGTTAAAGCGCCTGAATCACCCTGTCGATGATCTGCGGTCGAAGCCTTGGGATGAGTTTACGCTCGCCTACAACCCAGATGCCCCGAAAATGGATTTCATCTTTACCGTCTGCGACAATGCAGCAGGCGAAGTATGCCCGATCTGGCCAGGCCAGCCGATGACAGCGCACTGGGGCATGCCTGATCCCGGCGAGGTTCATGGTTCGGAAGCCGAGATCGCCCTCGCCTTTGCAGAGACGTATCGTCAACTGACAAGCCGCCTCAACATCTTCACTGCCCTGCCCATTGCGAGTCTCGATCGCCTGTCCCTGCAGAAACGCATGGACGCGATCGGAAAAGCGCAAAGCGCGCCTGCGCGCGCCGAATGACCGTCTCGCTCCCGCGAAGCCTTGCCGCCGAGATGCTTGGCACGTTGCTGCTGGTCGGTTGCATCATCGGCTCTGGAATTCTGGCGGATCGATTCTCTACGGATGATGGCGTCGCCCTGCTCGGCAATACGCTGGCGACCGGCGCGATGCTGACCGTGCTGATCCTGGCGCTGGGGCCGGTGTCCGGCGCGCACTTCAATCCGGCGGTGACGCTGGTGATGGCGCTGCGCCGTGAACTTACGGCGGCCAATGCTCTCGCTTACGTCGGCGCGCAATGCATCGGCGGCGTGCTGGGCACCTTGCTTGCGCATGCGATGTTCGATCATCCGCTGCTCGAATTTTCGACGCACGTGCGCGAAGGTTTCGGCCCGATGCTGTCCGAAGGCGTCGCCACGTTTGCCCTGGTCTTCACGATACTCGCGGTGCGCCGCACCCGTCCCGACGCTGTCCCGTGGGCCGCCGCACTGGTCATCGTCGCGGGGTATTGGTGGACGGCTTCCACATCGTTCGCAAATCCCGCCGTTACGCTCGCGCGATCTTTCACTGACACATTCGCAGGCATTCGACCTGCGGATGCGCCCGGCTTTATCGTGGCGCAAGTGTGCGGAGCGCTAGCGGCTTGGGGCGCGTTCGCAGCTTTGTTCGCAGTGCGCGCTGAAAGCGCTGACAGAGAGGGTGCCGCTTAAACGTTCACTGGAAAGCGCAACTCGAATTTGACGCCGTTCTCGCGAGTGGTGGTGGACTTGCCTTCGAGTTGCTGCGAGAGGCCCGCGATCAGACGGGTGCCGAGCCCAATGCCCCCGGAAGGCGTTTCAGACATGCCGACACCCGTGTCGGTGATCGAGAGGATGGCTTCGTTGCCTTGCAGCGGACGCTCCAGCGAGACGGAAACGCGGCCCGCCCTGCCATTCGGGAAACCGTGCTTGAAGGCGTTGGCGACAACCTCGTTGACGATAAGCCCAAGCGGCAACGCCTGATCAGGCGAAAGCTGCAGCGGAGCGAGGTGCCAATCGAGATCCACCTTGGGCGGGGCGCTGTCGCGCAAACCAGCGAGCAGCTTGTCGAGATAGGCTTCGGCGTCGAGCGCACCGAACTGGTCGCTCTCATAGATATGCTGGTGGACGGCTGACATAGCGGCGATGCGACGGATGAGATCTTCCTTCATCTGCGCCGGCGCCTGCTGCAGTTTCACAAGCGAAGCGACCTGCTGAAGGTTGTTCTTCACGCGATGGTGGATTTCCTGGAACAAGACGCGGTTCTGCTGGAGCGCGATCTGCAGTTCGGCGCGTGATCGGTCGTGGCGCCTGAGCAGCATGATGGCCCAGCCACACAGCGCGACCATGGCGATGAACACCGGCGCTGCGACGAGCGACGTGGAGCGGACACGCTCCCAGAATGCTTCGGTTGTCTCCGAGCGGGCGCGGCTGGCGACGACAATCAGGCCCAGATCCTTCAGCGATGTGTAGGCGATGGTGCGTGCAATGCCGTCCACCGGCGAAACCGCGTCGGCGTAAATGCCCTCGGGCGCCCTCGGAAGCTGAATTGTGAAAAGCTGGTTGTTGGAAAGGTTCAACCCTTCGCCGGGCATGGGATAGCGCGAGACGAGCCAGCCATCGTCGCGGATGACGCCGATTGCGGATTCCGGCCCGAGTTCGAGTTCACCCCAGATATCCGACAGGGTGTCGGCGGGAATGAGGGCTGTCATGGCGCCCGCAAACTCGCCGTTGCGTTCCAACCGCCGGGCAATGCCGAAGAAGCGGAGCGCGCCCGCCTGACCGAGGAGCGGAGTGATGGTCCAGGGATCGCCCTTGGCGAGCGAGGTGAAAGCGGCGCTGGAAGCCGGATTGGTGGAAACGTTGCCACCACGCTGGCCGTCGCGCAGGATGCTGGCGCCTGTTGCGTCAATGAGCTGTGTCAGCCCCTCTCCGACTGCCGCCGGCGGGGGCATGAACGCTGCCGGATCGGGGCCAAGCTCCTCGTCCATGCGGCGCAGGCGATCGAGCGTCGATCCAACAAGGTTGCGAACATCCGCGCTGAGGATACGTGCAGCTGCCGTAACGCGATCTTCGGAGGCGCGGGCAATATCGCGCTCGCTGAGCCAGATCAGGGCGACGGCGAACAGTGGCACAAGAATAGGTATCAGCAGCAACAGGCTGATAGCAGCGTTGATGCCGCCTGGACCCGTTCTTTGCGGCTTCAAGGCAGGCGTCACGAAAGCTCCCCGGCATCCCGTTCGGGTGCATGCGTCCACACTACCATCTAGGTCTACAGCGCTGGCGGCAAGGCGATTTACGGCGCCGTTGCATGCCACGAACAGTTAACGGACCACATCATCCGCGGGCGCGAACGCGCTTGACCGGCAAGGCCCGGATGCTACGCCGGTCTGGCGGTGGACGTGTCGAGGACAGACGTGACAGCAGGCTCCGGCAGCGACGAGGGGTTCACGACAGACCCCGGCATCCGGCTGCTGACGAAGATCGGCGATTTCGTCGAGCCGCTGACCCGCTTCGATCGCGGCCACCTTACCCTCGAAAGCAGCCAGCATGTGAATGTCGATGTCATCGCGCGGCAGGTTTTCCGCGTGGTGTTCGAAACGACGCGCAGCGACGCGAATGGCGGATTGCCCGCGGGCGTGACGCTGGTGGCGGACGCGGCGGCGATGGCGCAGGAAAGCACGCGGCAGCTGGCGTCTTCGCGAGCAGCGGTTCGCGGACGGCTTGCGGAATGGGCCGCAGAGCATGGCGAGACGCCGCTGGCCCGGCCCTCGGTCAGCGATTGCTTCACGCCTCTGGCTCCGGTGGGACATGTCGAAACGTGTGTACCCTGTCAGGGCGCGGGCAAGATCGCGTGCTCGCTCTGTCAGGCCGCAGGAACGCTGACCTGCGAGGCATGCGAGGGGCGTGGCAGCAATCCGTGCAAGACCTGCAATGCCACGGGCGATGTGGCCTGCGCGACCTGCAAGGGGATGCGCACGGTGGTGACGCACAAGGAGCGCAAGGTCTACGACGAGGCGACCAACTCGCATCAGGTTGAACACGTGCAAGAGGCCGTGACGTGCAGCGGCTGCGGTGGTGCGGGGACCACCAAGTGCGGCAAGTGCAACGGGCGAACGACGCTCGTTTGCGCGACCTGCCACGGACAGAAAACGATCTCATGCAGCCAGTGCCACGGCTCAGGCTATCAGCGCTGCGAAACCTGCGCTGGCGAGGGGCGGCGGTACTACATGGCGCAGCTGTCGTGTGCGATCGGAGAAACGTTCGAGACAAGCGTTCGGGGGGGCGACGCGGAAACGGCGGCCGCGCTGAAGGGTCTGGACGGGATCGACAAGGTGCTTGGGCTATCCAGTTCGCACCGGGCAATCGCTGAGACGAGTGCGGATACGCTGCGGCGCGATACAACGTCAGTGACGCCGGTAACGACCGTGACAGTGGTGGCAGGCGGCGCGCGGGCGCAGGTGCGTGGCTTCGGGCCACGGCAGGATGTTCTGGATTACCGCAACATCGCGGGAATGCTGCTGTCAGACGACCTCGTGGTGCTGGAAGATGCGCTGCAGACGACGCGCCTGCTGCCGCCGCGCGTGCATGAGGCGCTGCACGCATCCCTGGCGACAGTGCTGGCGTCGGAAGCCAATGTGTCGATCGGCGAAAACGCCGCGAAGTCAGACCAGACCTTGATTGTCGGCGCGTTCAGGGGCGTCGTGACGGCGGATTACATAACGCGCGCGGGAGCAGCGATGAAGAAGGCGATGACCCGCGCCTACTGGGCGATGATGGCCAAGGGACCGGTGGCGATCCTTGCCATTCCGCTGATCCAGGCGCCGATTGAACTGATCGTGCGCGGCCTCGGTCAGGGCGAGCGGTTGATGGCGCTATTGGGCGTTATCCTGATCACCTTCTTTGCAGGGCTGGCGGCGCACTACTGGGTCGTGCGGGAGCTCCAGAAGACATTGGCGCCAGAGGGCGCGCCGAAGATTGCGCGCCTTGTCGACAAGCTGAACCTGACACTCCACTGGCTGGTCGCCGCAGGCGTTGGGGCGGCTGTGCTGACGCTGGCGGTTGCGAGCCTCACGGGGCTGTTGTTTCCGATGTCGGCATCGGCGATCTCAGGTCCATAAAAACTCACGGGCGGAGGCGAGGCCTCCGCCCGCGTTACTTGCGACGGTCCTCAGCGCGCAGCGAGGCTGCGGGAGGAGTCGACGCTGCGACTCGCGAAATCAGAGTGGATGTGGGACGAACGCTGCGGTGAGAAAGCAATCGCGGCTGTCAGCATGGCGGCTGCAAACGCGAGCACTCTCATCTTGACGACCTGTGCGGTCATGGCGAACCCGTTGTCTGCTGCAGCGCCGTGCAGCTGTGCCGCCTGTCTCACCTGAATCGATGACAGTGATCTGACGGAAGCCACTCGGTTGCGTGAAACTAGACGGGCGTTTGCAGTCGTTTCAGGGCGTGATCGGCGGCATGGCCGAGATCCACTGGCGGATCAGCGCGACGGCCTTTTCATCGACCACGGTGCGGCCAAGCTCGGGCATCAGGATGCCCGGTTCATTCGACTCGATGCGGTGGACGAGGATCGACTGTTCCGGGTGACCCGGCTCGATGACGAAGAGATTGTCGCCCGATCCCCGGCCTGCTGCAGTCGGGCGTTTGTGGATGCCCCAACCGGTTGGGTCTGTTTCATTCCACGCCAGGAAGAGCCCTGAGTTCGACGCACCGCCGCCAGCTCTATGGCAATGGGCGCAGTTGATATCGAGCCAGGCGCGAGCGCGCTCTTCGAGCGCAGCGTCGCCATAGACAGCAGGCGCTGCAGGCGCATCAGCCGGAGCGCCCGAGAGGATGCCGCGCTCCGTCCAGTTCACAAGCTGGTTCACGCCCGCAGGGCCCACATGATTGAGATTGCGCGCACTCGGGCCGATGGGCACGAAGTCATCATCGACCGAGTGGCACTCCTTGCATTGGTTCTGATTGGGCACCGCGTAGTCGATCTGAAGCAGCTTTCCTTCCGGTGAGATCGTGTCGATAGGCTGGCGACCGCCAACAGGCGAATAGACCGCTTCGGTCTGTTCCTTGTTCCAGATGTAAGGATAAGCAACCCAGCCTGCAGGCTTGTGAATCAGCAAGCGGGTTTCGATGAAGCGTTCATTGAGTGCGGGATCACGCATGTCGGGCGCAAAGGCGAAAGTCTTGATCAGCACTGAGCCGACAGGAAAGTCGAACACCTTGTCGGGAGTGTAGGTCGCGCTCTGGCCCTTGGGCACATAGACGAGACGATGCTTGGCCGCATAGTCCGAGAACAATGCATTGACGAGATCGTAGGGACGCACGCCTTCCGACGGAGCCGCGCCAGCATTCGTGCTGGCGAAGAAGCCGTAGTCGGAGAGTTTCTCCGCAGGCTTTTCTGCGAGGACAGTGCTGTCGCGAACGCCTGCCGGCTGCGAGCAGGCGGCAAGGATCAGCGCTAACGCCGCTCCAAGCAGCGCCTGTTCTGCCCGGACAAGATTGCGGCTGCGGCCCAAGGTCTGAACAAGCCTCACTGTCCGCCCGGATCCGAGATCAAGCGCCTTCCTTGGCAGCGGGTTTTTCAGGCAGAACGACGACGGCGGGTTCATCGATCACCGCGTCAGGCTGGCGGTCCATCGAAGGCTTGGCCTTGGTGAGATCGGGCGGCGTTGTGCCGAGACCAAGGTTGATGAAGCCGACTTCCGGCTTCTCGCGCACGACGATGCGGACGTCTTCTGCCTTGTCGCCATACTTGGTGACGCCGTCCCAGACGATCGCCGGGAGTTTTCCACCCAGAGCGGCGGCGAGCGGAGACAGGCGGCCCTTCGGATCATTGCCACCTTCGCCATATGTATTGTCGCGGATGACGAAATCACGCGGCAGCGGGTTGTATTCCGGGTCGTCCTTGATCTCGTTCGTGTAGGACACGATCATCACATGGGCGGTCTGGTTCTTGTCGAACGTGTTGCCGAAGACGTGGACATTGCGGTTCGCCATCAGGAGCACGCCCGTGCCGGTGGGCACGCCAGCAACGATGTTGCCCGGAGGCGCGAAGTTCGGCGTGTCGTTCTCGATGATCTGGTTGT
>CALMWO010000039.1 GCA_937873805.1 uncultured Hyphomonadaceae bacterium | reverse complement strand
CCTGGAAATCGGGACGACCATCGGGTGTGCGAGGCAGGCCGGGTTCGGCGGCGAGCGAGGTGGGCGTGTAAGCTGGCGCCGGTGTGGTTTCCGCTGTCTGGGCAGCGGCGAGTGGCGTGGTGAGAAGGAAGAGCGAGACTGGGAGGAGGAGGCGATACATGGGTTGGTTCCCTGTTCTTGTTATGCCTCATTCATCGGCGGTGCGGCTTGAATGCGCTATGAACGTTCGTTGGTTTTGGGGGACGGCCGCGTGACTGTTGGCGTCAAAAGCATGATCGCAGGTTGCAGCGCACCGTTTCGGGGATGTGTCGCGCATGGTTGAGCTGACGGTTGGCGCGGGTGTGGCGCGCGGGCTCCTGAAGTTTGCTGTCGCCAAGGGCGCGGATGCGGCGGCGTTGCGGGCGCGGTGCGGGCTTGGCGTCGCTGATCTCGACGATCAGGACAGGCGCGTATCCATGACCAGCTATATCGCGCTGGTGCGGGCGGCGAAGGAGCTGTCGGGCGATGCAGCGATTGCGCTGCATTATGGCGAGGAAGTCGATCTGTCCGAGGTGTCGATTGCGGGCCTGATCATGAACGCCTCGGCCGACATGCGCGAAGCGTTCACGCAGATGAACCGGTTCGGGCGGCTGGCCGTGGAAGTCGAGACCGAGGCGGGGGCGAGCCGGTTCAAGCACGTGCTGGAAAATGGCGAGTTGTGGCTGGTGGATACGCGGGCCGATCCCAATGCGTTTCACGAACTGACCGAGGTGACGTTCGCGCGGCAGATATGCGGGCTGCGGCGCTTCCTGCCGCGGCCGTTTGCGCTTGAGGTTCATGTCACACATCCCGCCCCGACGTATGCGGCGGAGTATGCCCGCGTGTTTGGGTGTCCCGTCGTGTTCGATGCGCGGTGGAATGCGATGCGGACGGATGCGTCGCTGCAGTCCCACAAGGTGGCCTTGCAGCCGCATTACGTGTTCGGCGTGCTGAGTGAGAAGGCCGAGGCTCTGGTCAGGGAGCTGGAGAACTCGAAGAGCGCGCGCGGGAAGGTGGAGAGCCAGCTGATGCTGGTGCTGCACATGGGCGATGTCAGCATGGACGCGATCGCGGCGAAGATGGGCGTGAGCCGGCAGACACTGTTCAGGCGGCTGAAGGCGGAGGACGTGACGTTCGAGAAGGTGCTGGATGAGCTGCGCCACAGGCTGGCGCTCAGCTATCTGAGCGGGCGCAAGGCATCGGTGAACGAGACGGCTTATCTCGTCGGCTTCTCGGACCCGGCCGCTTTCTCGCGGGCGTTCAAGCGATGGACGGGCAAGAGCCCCAGCGAAATGCGCGGCTAGGCGCTATTCCGCAGGGAAGCTTACTCGGCAGGGTGCATCGGCGCTTCGTGGTCCGGCTGGGCCGCTTCTTCCTTGGCGAGCTTGCGCTCGACATCGCGGGGCGAGCCGGTGCGACGGGCGAGCAGCGCGTAGGCTGCAGGCACGAGCACGAGCGTGACCAGCATGGCCGTGGCGACGCCGAAGAGGATCACCACGCCGATGGCGGAGCGCGTTTCGGCGCCCGCGCCGTGGCTGAAGATCAGCGGGATGGCGCCGGCGATCGCGGTGAGCGAGGTCATCACGATCGGACGGAAGCGGGTGAGGGCGGCTTCCTTGAGCGCAGCCTGGAATTCCTTGCCGCCGTCGCGAAGCTGGTTCGCGAATTCGACGATGAGAATGCCGTTCTTGGCCGCCAGACCCACAAGCATGATCAGGCCGATCTGCGTGTAGATGTTCAGCGTGTTGCCGGTGAGCCAGATGCCGAGCAGGCCGCCGCCGACGGTGGCAGGCACGCAGAGCATGATGACGAACGGGTGGATCCAGCTTTCGAACTGCGCCGCAAGCACCAGGAAGACGACCAGGAAGCCGAAGGCGAAGACGAACATGATCGACGAGCCGGCGCGCTTGTAGTCAAGCGACTGGCCTTTGTAGTCGATTGTCGCCTCTTCCGGCAGGACGCGGTGAGCGAGGGCTTCCATCTTGTCGAGCGCCACGCCCAGCGAGACGCCGGGGTTCAGCGTCGCGTCGATGGTGATGGCGCGGACGCGGTTGTAGCGGTTGAGGCGGCGCGAGTCGGCCGTCTGCTCGATCGAGACGAGGTTGGAGAGCGGGATCAGCTCCCGCGTGCGGCTGGAGCGGACATAGATGTTCTCCATGTCGGACGGCGTCGCCTGTTCGGTGCGCTCGCCCTCGAAGATCACGTAACGCTCTTCGCCGTTCTGGACGAAGGTGCCGACGCGCTTGGAGCCGAGCATGGTCTGCAGCGTGGAGCCGATTTCCTGCACGGTGACGCCGAGGTCTGAGGCGCGGGCGTAGTCGACGTTCACGCGGACCTGCTGCTGGGTCTCCTTGTAGTCCCAGTCGATCTGG
>CALMWO010000038.1 GCA_937873805.1 uncultured Hyphomonadaceae bacterium | reverse complement strand
CGTTCGAGCCGGGCACGTCTATCAAGGCGTGGACCTTCATGATCCTGCGCAACCAGTTCTACTCCGAAAAGCGCCGCAGCTGGCGCACCGCGCCGCTCGACATGGAGATGGCCGAGAACACGCTTGTCGCGAACGACAATCCCACCATCCCGATGGAGTTGCTTGAACTCCGCTCTGCCTTGGCCAAACTGCCGGACGACCAGCGCGAAGCGTTGATTCTGGTCGGCGCTGGCGGCATGGCGTATGAGGAAGCCGCGCAGGTTTGCCAATGTGCGGTCGGCACGATCAAGAGCCGGGTGAGCCGTGCGAGGCGGGCGCTTGAGACATTGTTGAGCGAGGCTGGATCGAGGCCTTCGAATGACCACGACATCCGAGCCGACCAGGCTTTCGACGATATTCTCCAGCAAGCCTCAACGCTCGCTGCCGGAGGAGTCAGGTCCAGAGGGGACTAAGGGGAACCTGCCTAAGCGCCTATCATTACGCGTTCTGCTGCTGCTGATTTTCGCGGTCGCGCTATCGCCCGTTCTCGTCATCGGCGGCATACGCTGGTCTGGCGATATCGAGCGCGATGCGCAGCAGCGTCACGAGACAATGCGGCTGGTGGCGCAGGAGGCTGCAGGCCGCGCCGAATACATTCTCGAATCCGCGCCCGCGCTGCTCAATCTGATAAGCGCGGCATCGGCCAATGATCCCTGCGCTAACCCGTTGACGCCGCTCGTTGAAAGCCTGCCGGAGCTTGCCACGCTCGGCGTGGTCGATGCGAATGGCGCTGTTCTCTGCACGACGCAGGAAGGCGCTCAGGGCGCCACAACCGCCAGCACGCGCCCATGGTTCCAGGAGCTCCGTTCCAGCCAGACCGATTTCGTTCAATCGACGGCCTATTACGGACCGATCACCAGACAGTGGATCATCGCGTCGGCCATGCGACGCACCAATCCCGATGGAAGCTTCGCGGGCGCTTATGTCTTCGGCGTGCCGGTCAACTCGCTCATCCGTCAGCTCGCGCGAACCGGCCTGCCGAACGATACGGAGGTCGCGCTGCTCGACACGACAGGGCAGGTCTTCGGCAGCAAGCATTGGGCGATGGTCGAAGAACCCTTGATGACCAAGATGCGCGCAGGCGACGGTGGCTTCATGGAGCTGCGCTCGGCCGGCGGGCAGGATCGCGAACTCGTCACGGTCCCACTGGCCGGCAATGAATTCTACGCGCTGCTGTCGGCGCCAAAGCCGCCGCCCATTGCGCTCGAAAACGTCAGCGCATTCGGCAATTTCGCGCTGCCCTTGCTTGCCTGGCTTCTCGCGCTCGTCACCGCGTGGCTCGCGACGGACCGCCTCGTGTTGCGCTGGCTCGACTATCTGAATCGTATCGCCGGCCTCTATGCCTCCGGCAAGCTGTCGGTCCAGCCGCTGCGCGCCCGCCGTCAGGCGCCCGGCGAGATCAACGTGCTCGCCGATACGATGGAAGAAATGGCTGTGCGCGTCCGCGATCGCACTCACAGCCTCGAATCCGCGCTTATAGCCCGCGACGCCGCGATGAAGGAAATCCACCATCGCGTGAAGAACAACCTGCAGATCATCAACTCGTTGCTCAGCCTGCAAAGCCGCAAGGTGAAGGATCCGGTCGCCATCGCCGTGCTGGATGATGCGCGCTCGCGGATCAATGCGCTCTCCCTGATCCATCGCTCGCTCTACGAACACAACGACATCCGCTCAGTGGACGTGAAGAGCTTCCTGTCCGAACTCGTTAGCCAGCTCGACGGCGCGCTTGGCGCCGAGGACCAGCGGATCAGGATCGAAAGCAGCATAGACGTCGATACGATCGATGCCGATGTTGCTGTGCCGCTCGCCCTCTTCACTGCAGAAGCCGTCACCAATGCCGTGAAGCACGCCTTCCCTGAGGGACGTGGTGTCCTGGGTGGCCGCGTGCTTGTCAGCTACAAGGTCGACGAAGCCGAGACGCTCCTCACCGTCGAAGACGATGGCATTGGCGGCGCCGAAGCCGAAGCCGCCGCCGCTGTCGGCATTGGCGGCACGCTGATGTCCGCTTTCGCCAAGCAGGTTCACGGCAAGCTCGAGGAAAGCAAACTCCCCACCGGTGGCCGCTTCCTCCGCATCCGCATGCCCCGTACCAACGGTGTCACCGGCGCCTACCCCCACGCCCCGCAAACCGCCTCGGGCAAGTAGGGCGGGAGCCTCCCGCACACCCACAGCTTGTCATCCCGGAAGCCGCAAAGCTGCCTTCCGAAAGCGGACCTTCAGGTCCGCGTTCCCCGCGAAGGCGGGGATCCAGACTCACTTGGCAAACACGTGCGCAAAGCGCGCCACTGGACCCCCGCCTTCGCGGGGGATGCGGTGGAGAGAGCCAGATTGGGGGATAGAGCCGCTCCCAATCTGTAGGACGGCCAAAAATCTTCGCGCGCGATCTCAACACCCTAGCCAA
>CALMWO010000037.1 GCA_937873805.1 uncultured Hyphomonadaceae bacterium | reverse complement strand
CGCCGAGATCGATCTCGGACAGGGTCGACATTTCAGGCATCGGATCGTTTTCGGCATAGGCGTCATACGCGCGGCGTTGGGCGGCGATATCCGACGGGTCGACGCCCTGCATGCGCCGTGAAAGCGATTCACGGGCCTGGGCCAATTCGCCTGTCAGGCTTGAAACTGTGCTCAACGCGTCCCTCCACGCAGCTCAGCCCCGGACGAACCAAGCACAAGCGCCGCGCAAACGCCATGCCGTTCTGGCTGCGTTAACTGCCTTTGGAGGCAGTTACATCTGCATCGTCCAGCCTTCGACACCCATGGCTGCCTGACGGACAGCTTCAGTGAGCGTGGGGTGGGCATGGCAGGTGCGGGCGATGTCTTCCGACGCCGCGCCGAACTCCATGGCGACGCAGACTTCGGCGATCATCTCGCCGACGCCGACGCCCATCAGATGGGCGCCGAGTACGCGATCGGTCGTAGCGTCCGCGAGGATCTTAACGAAGCCGTCTGTCTCGTGGTTCGTCTTGGCGCGGGAGTTGGCCGAGAACGGGAATTTGCCGACCTTGTAGGCGACGCCTTCAGCTTTCAGCTCTTCTTCCGTTTTCCCTACCCAGGCGATTTCCGGCTTCGTGTAGACGACGCCCGGAATAATTCCGTAATCGACATGGCCCGCCTTGCCCGCGATGATTTCGGCGCAGGCCGTCGCCTCGTCTTCGGCCTTGTGCGCCAGCATCGGGCCAGTGGTGACGTCGCCGATGACCCAGACGCCTTCAGCTGACGTGCGGTAGTGATCGTTGGCGATCGCGCCGCGCTTGTCGGGCGTGATGCCGACCGTTTCGAGGCCAAGGCCCTGCGTGTAGGGGCGGCGACCGATGGCGAGGAGGACGATATCGGCGTCGAGCGTTTCCACATCACCGCCGGCGGCAGGCTGCATGGAAAGCTTGAGTTTCGACTTCAGCTTTTCGACGCCGGTGACTTTCATGCCGAGTTTGAATTCGACGCCCTGCTTGGTGAAGATACGCTGGGCCTGCTTGGCGATTTCGCCGTCAGCGCCAGGCAGGATGCGGTCGAGGTATTCGACAACCGTGACTTCCGCCCCAAGACGCCGCCAGACGGAGCCGAGTTCAAGACCGATGATACCGGCGCCGATGACGATCATCTTCTTCGGCACGGCCTTGAGCGACAGCGCGCCGGTCGATGAGACGATACGCTCTTCGTCGACCTCGACGCCCGCGAGCGGGGTGACTTCAGAACCGGTGGCTATGACGATGTTCTTGGTCTGCAGGACCTGATCGCCAACTGCAACGCGGCCGGGGCCATCAATTCGGCCGGCGCCGTTGATGACCGTGACCTTGTGTTTCTTCATCAGGAAGGCGACGCCGGCTGTGAGGCCGGACACGGCGTCCGACTTCTGCTTCAGCATGTTCTCGAGATTGAGCTTGAGGCCGGTGACCTCAATGCCGAGGCCGGCGAAATCCTTGCCCGCGGTCTCGTAGAGTTCGGAGGCGTGGAGCATCGCTTTTGAGGGGATGCAGCCGACATTGAGACAGGTGCCGCCGAGCTTTTCGCGCTTTTCGATGATCGCGGTCTTGAGACCAAGCTGGCCGCAGCGGATGGCGCAGTTGTAGCCGCCGGGGCCGGCGCCGATGATGACGACGTCGTAGGTCTCGCTCATGGCAAACATCCGTCTGAGATCGATTTGGCGCGAGCTATACGCGCCTCGCGCGAGGGGTCAACAAAGGGAATATGGGGTGCGTTTCACGAGGCCGTTTGTTCGGAAAACTGATGGGCAGGTTCAGTGCAGCACGCCGCGAAATGCGGCGGCCCAGACGAGGCAGGCGACAATCAAGGAGAACCAGCCTGCATTGACCGTGGATGTGGTGGGGCGGGCGTGGTTCGCGGATTCGACGCTGGGGGCGTGGCGGGCGGTATATTCGCGCCAGAAAAAATAGGCGCCCTGCCCGATCACCAGCAGGGCCACGAGCCAGGCGGCCATCGGATGCAGCAGGATCATGGCCAGTGCGGTGATGCCCAGAACGACGGATTGGGCGGCGATCCAGCCGCGGCGGGCTGCGTCATCGCGATCGGTCCAGCGGTCGATGGCCCGCTCTTCCGTGGTGCGGGGGGCCCGCTTTACGGGGGCGTCGATATTCCCGTAGCCGTCGTCATCGTCTTCAATGCCCTGGGCTTCGAACTCCCGCGTCATCGTCTCGATGCGCGAGGTCATGCGGTCGAGCATCATCTCCATGCGGATCTGGCGATAGAGCATGAAGGCGCCGACGAGCCAGAACAGGCCCGCGATGCGGATGATCCATCCAAGGAGGCCGTCGGAGAAGGCCTCGACCGTCATCGCCGATTAGAGGTCGAGCAGCAGACGCTCGGGATCTTCCAGCGCTTCCTTGACGCGGACGAGGAAGGTGACTGCTTCCTTGCCGTCGACGAGGCGGTGATCGTAGCTGAGCGCGAGGTACATCATCGGACGCGCGATGATCTTGCCATCGACGACAACCGGGCGCTCCTCGATGCGGTGCATGCCGAGCACGCCGGACTGGGGCGGGTTCAGGATCGGCGTCGACATCAGCGAGCCGTAGACGCCGCCGTTCGAGATCGTGAACGTGCCGCCCTGCAGGTCGTCCATGCCAAGCTTGCCATCGCGGGCGAGCGCACCAAGGCGACCGATCTCGGCTTCGATTTCAGCCAGCGTCATCGTGTCGGCATCACGCACGACGGGGACGACGAGGCCCTTGTCGGTGCCGACGGCGACCGAGACGTTGTAGAAATTCTTGTAAATGATGTCTGTGCCGTCGATCTCGGCGTTGACCGAGGGAACTTCTTTCAACGCGCCGACGCAGGCGCGGACGAAGAAGCCCATGAAGCCGAGCTTCACGCCGTGCTTCTTCTCGAAGGCGTCCTTGTGACGTTTGCGGAGCTCCATCACTTCCGACATGTCGACGTCGTTGAACGTCGTGAGCATGGCGGCGGAGTTCTGGGCTTCCTTGAGGCGGCGCGCGATCGTCTGGCGCAGGCGCGTCATCTTCACGCGTTCTTCGCGGGGGCCGAGCTCACGCGGCGCGCGGGCCGGAGCTTCGGCGGCAGGCGCCCTTGCTGATGCAGGAGTGGCGGCGGCGGGAGCCGGGGTGTTGGCGACGTAGGCGAGCGCGTCGCCCTTGGTGGCGCGGCCGCCCTTGCCGGTGCCGGGGATGCCGGCGGGATCGACATTGGCTTCAGCGGCGATGCGGCCAACCGAGGGAGCAACCTTGTCGGTGGCGCGGGCCGTAGTGGCGGCTGGAGCAGCAGCGGCTTTGGCCGGCGGCGTGGCGGAAGCGGCAGGCTTGGCGGCGGCAGGAGCCGCAGCAGCGGAACCGCCCTCGGTCATACGCGCGATAATCTTGCCGATCTGGACGGTCTCGCCTTCCTTGACGAGCTGCTCGGAAATGACGCCAGCGGCGGGGGCCGGGACTTCAACCGCGACCTTGTCGGTCTCGATTTCAGCGATCGGATCGTCCTGCTTCACGACCTGGCCGGGTTTCACGAGCCAGTTGGCGAGCGTTCCTTCGGTCACGCTCTCGCCCATCGCGGGCACCTTGATATCCATGACGTCTCCAGATCGGTTCGAGTCGCCTTCCGGGCGACCGCGCGCGAGAGGGGTTTAGCCCCGCTTGGGCCGCTTGGGGAGGGTAAAATCGCGGGTTTCGAGGGCCCGATTGCCGCGTTTTGCAGGAGGTGGGGTTAGAGGGGCGTTACTGCGAGTCCAGGGAGGCATTTTCCCCCGGCCTGCCGCCGGGGGAGGCAAGACTGAGGTTACTTCTCGAAAGCGGCTTCGAGGAAAGCGGCCAGTTCCTTGTTGTGGAGCGTCATCGTGCCGGCGGCCGTGGAAGCCGAGGCGGGGCGGCCGACATAACGGGCGCGCTTGTGCTTCACATCCAGTTTCTCGAGCGTCTTCTCGATGTTCCAGTCGACGAAGTTCCACGAACCCATGTTGCGCGGCTCTTCCTGGCACCAGACCATGTCGGCGTTCGGGAAACGCGCGAGCTCCTTCATGAGGGACGCGACCGGGAACGGATAGAGCTGCTCGATGCGCAGCAGATAGACGTCGTCGATCTTGCGCTTCTCGCGCTCTTCGAAGAGGTCGTAATAGACCTTGCCCGAGCACATAACGACGCGACGGATGTCCTTGTCGGCCTTCAGCGTCACGTCTGCTTTGCATTCCGGCACTTCCGCGCCGTCGTGCAGGATGCGGTGGAAGGACGTGTTGGGGCCCATGTCCTTGAAGAAGGACACGGCGCGCTTGTGGCGCAGTAGCGACTTCGGCGTCATCACGATCAGCGGCTTGCGGAAGTCGCGGTGAATCTGGCGGCGCAGGGCGTGGTAGTAGTTTGCCGGCGTCGTGCAGTTGACGACCTGCATGTTGTCCTGCGCGCACATCTGGAGGAAGCGCTCGAGGCGGGCGGACGAGTGTTCCGGGCCCTGCCCCTCATAGCCATGCGGCAGAAGGCAGACGAGACCGCACATGCGCAGCCATTTGCGTTCGCCCGAGGAGATGAACTGGTCGAACAGGACCTGGGCGCCGTTGGCGAAGTCGCCGAACTGGGCTTCCCACAGCGTGAGCGTGTTCGGCGCCGTGAGCGCGTAGCCATATTCGTAGCCGAGGACCGCTTCTTCGGAGAGCAGCGAGTCGATGACTTCGTAATTGGCCTGGTTGTCGGACACGTGGTTGAGCGGCGTGTAGCGCTCTTCCGTTACCTGGTCGACGAAGTGCGAATGGCGCTGGGTGAACGTGCCACGGCACGAGTCCTGGCCCGAGAGACGAACGGGGAAGCCCTCGTCCAACAGTGTGGCGAAGGCCATGTGTTCAGCCATGCCCCAGTCGAGATTTTCACCCGTCGTCGCCATCTTGCGACGCGCATCGACCGTGCGGGCGACGGTCTTGTGGATGTTGAAGCCTTCCGGAACGGTCGTGATCTTCTTGCCGAGCTCTTTGAGCTTGGCCATCGACACGCTGGTCTTGCCGCGGCCTTCCTCGTCTTTCGGCAGGCCGAGGCCGGCCCATTTGCCGTCGAGCCAGTCGGCGGCGCCGGGCTTGAACGTCTTGGCTTTCTCAAATTCGCTGTCGAGATGGGCGTCCATCTCCGCGATCATGTTGGCCAGCGCGTCCTCGGAGAGCACGCCTTCGTCGATGAGGCGGCGCGAATAGAGCTCGCGGGTCGACGACTGGTCGCGAATTTTCGCGTACATCAGCGGCTGCGTCATCGTCGGATCGTCGCCCTCGTTGTGACCGAAGCGGCGATAACAGAACATGTCGATGACCACGTCCTTGCGGAACTGCTGGCGATATTCGGTAGCGACCTTGGCCGCGTAGACGACCGCTTCGGGATCGTCGCCGTTCACGTGGAAGACCGGCGCATCAACCATCTTCGCCATGTCCGACGGATACGGAGACGAGCGGGAGAAGGACGGCGCCGTGGTGAAGCCGATCTGGTTGTTGACGATGAAGTGCATCGCCCCGCCCGTGCGGTAGCCGGCAAGGCCCGACAGCGCGAAGCATTCGGCGACGACGCCCTGACCTGCGAACGCGGCATCGCCGTGCAGCAGCAGCGGCATCACCTTGGCGCGGCGCGCATCGCGCTCCTTCGGATCAGTGGCGCGGGCGCCGCCGGCTTCGACCTCGTCGAAGAACTGCTTGGCGCGCGCCTTGCCGAGCACGACCGGGTTCACGATTTCGAGGTGGCTGGGGTTCGCGGTGAGCGAGAGGTGGACGTTGTGGCCGTCGAACTCGCGATCTGACGATGCGCCAAGGTGGTATTTCACATCGCCCGACCCGTAGTCGTCGCCGCCCTGCGTGTTGCCGCCCTGAAACTCGAAGAAGATCTTGTGGTAGGGTTTGCCCATCACCGCGGCGAGCACGTTGAGGCGGCCACGGTGCGGCATGCCGACAATGATCTCGTCGACGCCGAGCGCGCCGCCGCGCTTGATGATCTGCTCGAGCGCCGGGACAGCGGCTTCACCGCCATCGAGACCGAAGCGCTTGGTGCCGGGATAGCGCTTGTGCAGGAAGCGCTCGAAGGCTTCGGCTTCGACCAGCTTCTTCAGGATGGCGCGCTTGCCCTGGGGCGTGAACGAGATTTCCTTGTCCTTGCCTTCGATGCGCTGCTGGAGCCAGGATTTCTCCTCCGGGTCCGAGATGTGCATGAATTCGACAGCGAAGGTGCCGCAATAGGTGCGCTTCAGGATGTCGACCATCTGGCGCGGGGTCGCGTATTCCAGGCCCAGCACGTTGTCGATGTAGATGCGGCGATCCATGTCCTTCGGGCCGAAGCCGTAGGTCTTGGGATCCAGCTCGGGCTGGTCTTCGACCTTGATGAGGTTCAGCGGGTCGAGGTGGGCGGCAAGGTGGCCGCGGATGCGATAGGCGCGGATCATCATCAGCGCGCGGATCGAATCCTGGACCTGTTGGGCAAGATCGGCGGGGGCCAGGACCGGACCAACCTGCGGGGCCTTCTTGACCTCTTTCTTGGTGTCAGCGCCCCAGTTGCCGTCCAGGGCGGAAACGAGTTCGCCGTTCTGGTGCTTGAGGGGCTCTTTCCACTCCGGGCCTTTGGCCGCGTGAGTGGCGTCAGCCGCTGAGTCCGCGACGCCGCGGAAGAAGGTCTGCCAGCTTTCAGGGACCGAGGCGGGGTCTTCCGCGTACTGGGCGTAGAGCTGCTCGATGTAGGCGGCGTTGGCCCCGTAAAGGAAGGCCGTGTCCAGCATGGCTTCGTTGTCCATGCCGCGGGCCTCGCCCGTCTTCGCCTCGATCGTCATGTTTTGCGTCCTGATGCGCCGGAATCAGGGCCCCTGCCCTGGGCGCGGTTGGGTGGCACTCAGATGTCGCTTTTTGCGGCCGGACTCAACCCGTTGGGGTGAGACAAACTGCACATAAGAGCGTGACCGTTAGCGTTTCGTTTCGACGATCTAACGAGCAGCAAAACCTAGCGTTTCAGCACTTCCGTCATGGTCGCGCCGAGGCGGGCGGGGCTGGGGGACACGACGATTCCAGCTGATTCCATGGCCGCGATCTTCGATTCCGCATCGCCCTTGCCGCCCGAAACGATGGCGCCGGCGTGGCCCATCGTGCGTCCCTTGGGCGCCGTGCGGCCGGCGATGAAGCCAACCATAGGCTTCTTGCGGCCGCGTTTTGCCTCGTCTTTGAGGAATTGGGCGGCTTCTTCTTCGCCCGAACCGCCGATTTCGCCGATCATGATGATCGCCTTGGTCTCGTCGTCTGCGAGGAACATTTCGAGCACGTCGATGAAGTCCGTGCCCTTCACAGGGTCACCGCCGATGCCGACAGCCGTGGTCTGGCCGAGGCCTTCGTTCGTGGTCTGGAAAACAGCCTCATAGGTCAGCGTGCCGGAGCGCGAGAGCACGCCAATGTTACCTTTCGAGAAGATCGAGCCCGGCATGATGCCGATCTTGCACTGGCCCGGCGTGAGCACGCCCGGGCAGTTCGGTCCGATCAGGCGCGACTTCGATTTCGAGAGCTTGTCCTTCACACGCACCATGTCGAGCACGGGGACGCCCTCAGTGATCGTGACGATCAGCGGGATCTCGGCATCGATGGCTTCCTCGATGGCGGCGGCGCAGAATTTCGGGGGCACGTAGATGACCGTGGCGTTGGCGCCGGTCCTGTCGCGCGCCTCAGCAACGGTGTTGAACAGCGGGCGCTCAACCTTCGTGCCGTCGGGCAGCGTGCCTTCCCAGTTCGTGCCGCCTTTGCCCGGCGTGATGCCGCCGACAAACTGCGTGCCGTAGGCAATGCCCTGCTCGGTGTGGAACGTGCCGGTCTTGCCGGTCATCCCCTGCGTGAGGACCTTGGTGTTTCTGTCGATCAGGATGGACATTCGGCCCGGCCTTCCAAGAGTTTTTGCTGGCTGCGCCAAAACACCCAAGTTGGGCGCAAGATCAAGCCTTTCCGCGCCGAAAGATTAGCGACCCGAAGCCGCTGCCCGTTGCGATTGAAGGGGTGGCGCGAAAAATCATGCCAAAAAATCAGATCTTGGTGGGATCGGACCGTTTAGGACGCAGCACGCTGCACTTTTGCCGAGCGCCGCCCCCAGCCTCGGGTCAAAGAGAGCGTGGGACGCTCGATCAGAAGATAGGAAATGTAGCCCGTTGCTACGGCCACGCCAAAAGTAAGCACGAACCAGACGGGCCAAGGCGCCAGATTCAGCAGATTAAAGCGCTCGAGCACGAAGAGCGTAGCCCCGATCGAAAAGAAGTGGCTCAGATAAAGGCTGTATGAGCTGTCGCCTATCAAAACGATCCAACGCGGCCACACAAAGCCGGTTGGCTTATGGCCCACGCCGATGGTGGCGGCCGCAACAAGAAGCGCAGACGGGATTCCGTACTTGAGGACGCGACCAATGACGTGCATTTCCGTCTCGCCCCAGATCGCATCGCCTGCGAACCACAGCAGGAACGCAGTCGCGGCCAGCGCCAGACCCATCCAGCGCGGCAGACGCAGGCCGTCGGTAAACAGTGCGCCGAGAATCGCTCCGGCGGCGAACTCGAACACGATTGGGCTGCTCCAGTATTCGATCTCGGTCGGCAGATTTGAAATGAGCAAGAGTCGCACACAGAACAACGCAACGAAGATCAGACATAGAGCTAGGACTGCGCGCCACTTCTGCATCCACACCAGACCAGCGAACACGACGTAGAACATCATCTCGTACAGCAGCGTCCAGCCAACACCGTAGATAGGCCCCAAGGCGCCATCAGGAGACCGATA
>CALMWO010000036.1 GCA_937873805.1 uncultured Hyphomonadaceae bacterium | reverse complement strand
CCCGCCAAAGCCAAAGAACTCACGGCCAAGCTCGGCATCGAGCCGGCGCGCCGTATCAATCAGCTGACGGATGCTGAAGTCCTCAAGATCCGCGAAACGATCGACGCTGACCTCGTCGTCGAAGGCGACCTTCGCCGCGAAGTCGCGATGAACATCAAACGCCTGATGGACCTCGGTTGCTACCGTGGCCTCCGTCACCGCAAGGGCCTGCCGGTCCGCGGTCAGCGCACACACACCAACGCCCGCACGCGCAAAGGCCCCGCTAAGGCCATCGCCGGCAAGAAGAAGTAGGATAGATCATGGCGCGCGAAGCAGCTGGCGACAAAGGCCGGGTCAAAAAACGGGAACGCAAGAATATCGCGTCGGGCGTCGCCCACGTGAATGCGTCCTTCAACAACACGATCATCACGATCACCGACGCTCAAGGCAACACGATCTCCTGGTCGTCCGCCGGCACGATGGGCTTCAAAGGCTCGCGCAAATCGACGCCGTACGCTGCCCAGGTCGCCGCTGAAGACGCTGGCAAGAAAGCCCAGGAACACGGCGTGAAGACGCTTGAAGTTCTGGTTCACGGTCCGGGTTCGGGCCGCGAGTCGGCGCTGCGCGCCCTGCAAGCTGTCGGCTTCACCGTCACGACCATCCACGACACGACATCCGTTCCGCACAACGGTTGCCGCCCGCCGAAACGCCGCCGCGTCTAATACGCGCGTCTGTTTTGGTCAGGATCTACTGAGAGGCTAAACCCATGGCGCAACCCGCCGGTTCGGTGAACGACAAAAACTGGAAAGACCTGATCCGCCCCAACCGTCCGGTTGTTGAGCACGATCGGGACGCGCAGCGCAAAGCCAAGCTCGTCATCGAGCCGCTTGAGCGCGGCTTCGGCACGACCCTCGGCAACGCGCTTCGCCGCGTTCTCCTGTCCTCGCTTCAGGGCGCGGCCATCACCGGCGTCCAGATCGATGGCGTCGTCCACGAATTCTCCTCGATCCCGGGCGTCCGCGAAGACGTCACGGATATCGTCCTCAATCTCAAGCGCGTCGCTATCCGCATGGTGTCGGATACGCCGAAGCGCATGACGCTGAAGGCCACTGGCGGCGGTCCGGTGAAAGCCGGCCAGATCGAGACGTCTTCGGACATCGAGATCCTCAACCCCGACCACATCATCTGCCACCTCGACGAAGGCTCGGAGCTCCGCATGGAGTTCACGGTCGCGACCGGCAAGGGTTACGTGCCCGCGGATCGCAACCGTCCGGATGACGCCCCGCTCGGCTACATCCCGATCGACTCGATCTTCTCGCCGGTTGAGCGCGTTGGCGTGTTCGTCGAAGACACCCGCGCTGGCCAGGTTCTCGATTACGATAAACTGACGCTGGAAGTTCAGACCGATGGTTCGGTTACGCCGGAAAACGCAGTGGCTTACGCCGCGCGCATCCTGCAGGACCAGCTGCAACTCCTCATCACCTTCGACGAGCCGGTTGCCGCCTCTGCCGCTGACGACGAGCCGGACCTGGGCTTCAACCCGGTGCTGCTCAAGAAGGTCGACGAGCTGGAACTCTCGGTGCGCTCGGCCAACTGCCTGCGCAACGACAACATCGTCTACATCGGCGACCTCATCCAGAAGTCGGAAGCGGAAATGCTCCGTACCCCGAACTTCGGCCGCAAGTCGCTCAACGAGATCAAGGAAGTGCTCGCATCGATGGGCCTCCACCTCGGCATGGACGTTCCGTCCTGGCCGCCGGAAAACATCGAAGAGCTCGCCAAGAAGTACGAAGACCACACCTGATTAGGAGCGGCTCCAACAGGAGCCGGTTAGTAAAATGCGCCACGGTTTCGCGCTTCGCAAACTCAACCGCACCGCCTCGCACCGCAAGGCGATGTTTGCCAACATGTCGGGTTCGCTGATCCGCCACGAGCAGATCACCACGACCCTGCCGAAGGCGAAAGAACTCAAGGCCATCGTCGACAAGCTGATCACGCTTGGCAAGAAAGGCGGTCTCTCGAACCGTCGTCTCGCCGTCGCCCAGCTCAAGGAAGACGATGTGGTCGTGAAGCTCTTCGACACGCTCGCTGAGCGCTACAAGGACCGCAAGGGTGGCTACACCCGCGTCCTGAAAGCCGGCTTCCGTCATGGCGACAACGCCCCGTTGGCGGTCATCGAGCTGGTCGACCGCGACGTCGACGCGAAAGGCGCTGACGACCGCGCCCGTGCCGAAGCTATGGCCGAGATGGAAGACGCCTGATCTTCCCATCATATGATTTCCGAAAGGCCGCCCTTCCCGGGCGGCCTTTTGCTTTTGGGCCTTGCCTTCTGGTCCTGAGGCCGAAGCCTTCTTTGCGCCGGAATCTGCCCCTTATCTGCCGGCCAGACGATGCTCAGGCGGGAATTCCAGCCCCAAATGCTGACCAGGATCGCCAGGAAACGGACAGGGCTGGCGGGCTTTCTGGCGCTCGCTGGATTCGCCATGACAGCGTGCGCGCATCAGGAGCCGGATCCAGCCACGGTCGCTGTGTTCGGCGCCGACGAGCGTGATGGCGGCTCAGCCAGATCGCGCCAGGTGGCGGTCCGTGTGGCCCCCGGCGGCGGCGTGGAATGGGAGGGCCGAGCCGTTTCGCCTGAGGAGTTGCAGACGCTGATGCTGCAGGCTGCAATGACATCG
>CALMWO010000035.1 GCA_937873805.1 uncultured Hyphomonadaceae bacterium | reverse complement strand
GAGCTGGAATTTCAGGAAGTTGATCGGCTGCCACGTGCCTTGCAACGTGACGCCTTTCTGTTCACCGCCGTCGAGTGTTCCGTCGGTGAGATCGAGGAAGTCATAGCGGACGCCGAGCGTGATCGCGCCGAGGCCATTTTCGCTGAGCGAGGTCAGCGGCGAGGAGCGGCCGAAGGCGCCTTCCTTGGTCTTGTAGTTGCGGCTCTCGCCGGTGGGCGACCAGAAGAAGTCGACATAGCCGCCGGTGAAGGACGGGTTGAAGCCGGCGAGCGGCGAGCCGGATTGCGGCTTGGCCTCGAGCTGGCCGAGTTCGCCTGCAAACGAGAACTGGTTGTGCTGGGCGACGAATTCGGCGCCGAGGAATGAGTCCTGCGCGAACGCGGTGGAGCCGGTGTCGATGAAGCGGTCGCCCCAGCCCGTGTTCGGGCGAGCGCGATAGCGGAAGCCCGGGCCGCGATTGCCGGTGACGTCTTCGCCGCCCGAATTGTCGCGATAGCGCGCGATGGCGCCGAGGTGGACGAGCGAGACGCCGTCATCGGTTTTCACGAAGTAGGGCACCCAGGTGCCGCGCGCCTGCAGGGCGACGGTTTCGCTGGTGTTGTTCGATTCCGGGTTGTTGAGGTCGTCGCCGTAGACGCCGAGGCCGGCCGACCAGTTGTCGCCTGCCGTGTTGACGGCCACGCCCATCGCTTTCGTGAAGCCGAAGGCGGTGATGTAGGCCGAGCGTTCGTTGAAGGGGGTGTTGAGCGCCGAGGCGCGATCTTCCATCGGCGACGTCATGTTGTTCTGGCCGACGGTGACTTCCCACGGGCCATTGACGTACTGCAGGTAAGCGAAGTCGAAGCCCACTTCGGTGTCGGCGCCCGATGTGGCGACGGCGGTCACGACCGGGCCACGGTCCGTTTCTCCGCCAAGACAGGTGGCGCGCTGCGCGATGGCGGCGGAACCATTGTCCTGGCAGAGACGCAGCGTGGTGACGCTGGATGACGCCTGATCAGCGCCCGGCTGGAAAGCCAGGTCGACCTTGTAGCGCCAGTCGGAATTGAACTGGCCTTCGGCGCCCAGATAGACGCGGCGGACGAAGGAACGGGTGAAGCTCTGGTCGGCAGCCGAGGCGCCGTCGGTGTCGAGGCTGAAAACGTCGTACTGGACGCGGCCGGACGGCTTGAAGGACTGCTCGCCTTCGGAGGATTTCGGCGCGCCGCCGGACCAGGACGTGGTGGTGGTCGGCTTGGCGGCGGGTTGGGCGGCGGGCTTGGCTTCCGACGCTGGCGGATCGGCCAGGGCGGGCGCGGCGGCGGCGATGGCGAGAACAGCCAGAGCGGCGTGGCGGGTGAGGGCAGCTTTGGCCATTTCGATACAAGCTCCGGTGAGCGAAATTCTCTCTCCGGACGGTTATTCTCTGAAATGGTGAAATTTTCTCTAATTTGGAGAATTGCGTTTGGATTGAGAAACCTAGCAGCGCCGGCAAGAGAATCGCGGACCGGATTCTCCAGGTTTCAGACGGGTGATTCGCGCCAGAATCCCTCGTCGCCCGACACGATCATCAGGACCGTGCAGGGATCGTGGCTGGCGGCGTGGAGGCGATGCTCGGTCGAGCCGTCGAAGAAGATGGCGTCGCCGCCATTGAGCTTCAGCGGCGCGTAGATGTCGGTGTGGAGGAGCGCCGTGCCCGAAAGGACGAGGAGATAGACCTCGCCGGGGAGCGTCTGCCGGCGGCCGTCGCTGGCGTGCAGGGTCAGGGTGATGGGGGTGAAGCTCTTGGACAGGAGATCTTGCCCGCCAACCTTCGCGGCGTGTTCGCCATAGGAGAAAGATTCGCCTTCACCCTTGCGCACGACGACACGACGGGCGCTGGGCGCCGGGGTCGCGGAGGCCTGCTGCAGGATGGAGAGGCCGGGATCGATGTCGAGCGCGGCGCAGATGCGCAGGATCTTGTCATAGGTGAGGGAGGACTGGCCGAGCTCCAGCTTGGACAGCGTCGACAGCGGCACGCCGGACTTGTCGGAGAGCTCCTGCAGCGTCCAGCCCTTGGCTACACGCAGCTTGCGCACGGCGACGCCGGCTTGTTGGGTAAGACGCGATTTCATGCGGTCACCTGGCGCAGCACGATGATCAATTCCTCCGGCTGCGGACCATGCGTTCCGACGAGCGTTGCGCGAATATTCATCGGCAGCCAAGCGCCTCGCGCGGACTTCATGCGGAACGAGATGGAATATGGTTCATCGACGACCCCTCTTGCTATGAAAGCGCGCATGTCTGCGCGAGCCTTTGGCGCGTCATCGGGGTGGATGAGGTCGGTGAGGTCATCGTGCTCGAGGCTGGCGACGTCTTCGCGGATCAGGCTGCAGGCGGGCGAGGCGAAGATGATGTGGCCGTCGAGGCCGACACGCATAACCATGTCGCCGGAATTGTCGGCGATCAACCTGTAATGGGCCTCGGCGGCGATGAGGCTGCCCCAGGCGGCCTGGGCGTCTCCGAGTGCGTCAGAGGCCGTTTCATATAGCTTTTGCTTCTCTGCGAGCGCTGCTGCGAGGGGCAGGATGCAGGCCGTAAGCGCTGCGAGATAGAGCTGCACGGAGACGATGTAGTCGCCGGGGGGCAAGCCGCGCCGTGCGTTTTCGGATGCAAACAGCGCGTAGGCGAGCAAGCCGAACGTCGAGACCACGATGGCGCCGCGCGCGCCAGGCAGGCCGAGTTCGAACACCATGTAGATCAGGTAGGGAATCAGCAGCGTCGGGAATGTTCGGCGCCATTCGACAGGCATGAACCATTCGGAGACGAGCGCTGCGATCAGGATGGCGAACAGGATCGCGGCGCGCGTGCGGACACGCGGAGCGAGCAGGGTGCGCCACCCGCCGCTGACGATGCCGAAAAAGACCGGCATGAAGACGACATAGCTGAGCGCATCGGCAAGGAACCAGATGTCAAAATCGTCCACGCTGAAGCGCGAAGGATCGATTATCGTGCCGAGCGCGACGACGGCGACCGCGGCGGCGGGCGCGGCAACACCCGCTATCAGCAGGAAGTTCAACACGGCGCCGCGATCCTCGAAGTCGAGGCCGGTGCCACGCCAGCGCATCAGGCCAGCGCAGACGAACGGACCACCGACATTGGCGAGGAGATAGATGATCTCGGTCTGCGCAGGATCGCCGTAGACAACGCCGCGAGCGATGTGAGCAGCCGCGGCGAAGCCGACGACGAGCGGCCAGTCGCGCGTGGGAGAGGAAACCAGCGCCCAGGCCAGAACGGCGCTGGCGATCCAGATCGGCGTTACGTGTCCGCCGAAGCGCGCGAGCGTGATGACAGCTTCCATGGCTGCGACGAATAGCGCTGCGTAGATCGCCGCCCTGATAATCGCTCTCATGAATGTGGTGTCCGTGCCCAAGACCACAGTCTCTAGCTGCGGGGCAGTCCTTGGCAATGCTTGTGACGAGACCATTGGGCCCCCTCCCACGGAAGCACGCTTTCCGCCGCGGATCTTATGCCCGCTTCTCGGCAACCATTCGTTATTCTCTGTTTTAACGTAGATTTTAGTATTTCGCGAGAAAAACCACCCTGTCGAGAGAAATTTTTCTCTCAGTCGAATTGCGACAGTGTGGAGACAACGTCTGTGACAACCCGCCGACTGAACCTCAAAATCTCCCACAAGCTGCTGCTCGCCTTTGGCGTGGTGGTTGCGACTGTCGGCATCTCCAACAGCGTCGTCTTCATGGCGAACCAGTCGGTGGACGCGGCGACGATCGAAACCAAGAAGTCCAACGAGCAGGTCAACCTTGAAGCCGCTGTACTCGCGGCGGCGGTCGATGTGCAGAACTCTCTGCGTGGCTTCGTCGCCTCGGGCGACGCTGCAGCGTTTCTCGATAAGAAGCCGGGCTTCCACGAGAAACTGGTAACGCTGAGTGAGACTTACCAATCGCTATCAGACATGATCACGGACGAGGATGATCGCGCTCTGCTCGCGCCGCTGCAGGAGGCGCTTGAGATATTCAAAGCTGAATCTGACGCAGCCATCAAACTGGCGCGCAATCCGGAAACCATCAACGCCGCGCGTGCGGAAATTTCGGGCACAGCCCGCCTGCTGAAGACGCGGGAAGCAGTCACAGCGTTGATGGATCACGAAAAGCAGCAGCTCGCTGAAATCGAAGCGCATGCCGATGCGGAAGTGACAAAATCCTACACGGTTCTCGGCGTGGGCGCCGCGATTGCGATCCTGATCTCGGCGCTGATGGGCTGGCTGCTGTCCCGCGCGATCGCCAAGCCGGTGTCGCAAATGACGGACGCGATGCGCCGTCTCGCGAAAGGCGACAACACCATCAAGATCCCGGCCATGGGGCAGGGCGACGAGATCGGCGAAATGGCCGATGCCGTCCAGAGCTTCAAGCAGGCCGCCATCGACAAGGAAGCGATGGAAGCCACGGCGAAAGAAGCTGCCCGGCAGCAGGCGCTCGTCGTCGAAACGCTGTCGCGTGGCCTGTCCGACCTGTCGCGGGGCGTGCTGACGACCCGGTTCGATATCGAGGTCTCGCCTGAATACAAAAAAATCCGCGAAGACTTCAACGCGGCTGTGGTCCAGCTGCAGGACGCGATGAAGGTCATCATCACGAACGTGCAGGGCATGCGTTCTGGCGCTGACGAGATCAGCCACGCGGCAGACGACCTGTCGCGCCGGACGGAACAGCAGGCTGCCTCGCTCGAAG
>CALMWO010000034.1 GCA_937873805.1 uncultured Hyphomonadaceae bacterium | reverse complement strand
AGCGGTGATGCGGCGCGCGCTGGCGCGGACGAGTGCATCGACCGTGATGAGCAGCTCCATCAGGTGATCGTTGGCCGGGGCGGAGGTCGACTGGATCACGTAGACGTCCTGGCCGCGGACGTTCTCGTTTACCTTCACGAAGACTTCGCGGTCCTTGAAGGTCTTCACCTCGGCGTTGGTAAGGCGGATGTCGAGATAGGCCGCGATGTCATCGGCAAGCGGCCGGTTGGAATTGCACGAGATGAGTTTCATCTGCCCGCTCTCCCGTTACGCCGCCCCTGAACCGTTCTGGTTGCAGGGGGCTCCCTCGGCGTCACGCTTCTGTCGCAGAATCGAAGCGCGGGCAATCGCGAGACATGCTGATTTTCATGGATGAATTGTGCCGCGATGAGACGTTGCGCAAATGCCGCAGGTCCTGTGACGCCAATCCGCCCGCGTGGCTCACGCTATGAGCATGATTCCGGTCATGTTTCGCCCGCAGTCGCGATCGCCGGCCTTAACCGAAGCACGGTGTGAAAAATAAAGATCGGGCTGTGTGAGCGTGTCATCGGTGAGCGCGTCCATGTGCGCGACGCCCATGCGCCCAAGCCGGCCGAGGCAGTAGCGCTTCAGATCGAAGAACTGCCGGTCGCCTTCACCCGCCTCAAACAGTGTTTCCGCCCACGGGGTGGCGTCGAGAACAGCGTCGGCGAGATCGGGGCCGACCTCGAACGAGGATTGTGACAGACAGGGACCAACGCCTGCGGCGGTTTTCCCGGGATCCGCGCCGAGCTGGATCATCGCCTCGACCGCGCTTTCGATCACGCCGCCCACGGCGCCGCGCCAACCAGCGTGGATCGCGGCAATGACGCCGTTGTGAGGATCGCACAGAACGATGGGCGCGCAGTCGGCCGCGAGAACACCCAGCAGCAGGCCGGGGCGTTTCGTGACGAGCGCATCGCATTCCGGGCGTTCGTTCGGTGGGAAAGCCCTGTCTGTGATCACGGCCTTCGCCGAATGGATCTGGCGAGGCGCGGCAAGATTGTCGGGCGAGGCGCCGAGCGCAAGGCAAACGCGGCGGCGGTTCTCGAGAACCTTTTCGGGCTCATCACCTGAGCCGGGTCCGCAATTAAGAGATTTGTACACGCCGTGCGAGACGCCGCCACGACGGCCGAAAAAGCCATGGCGCACATGCATCGAGAAGCGCTTGATCGCGGGAGCTTCCTCGTAGGGCGGGCGAGTGTCTGTCATTCAGAATCCGGGCGGCGGTTCGACGCCATGCGGCGTCATCGCTATGCACTTGAACCTTGTGCCCATCTGGTCAGGCGACACAAGTTTTTCGACAGCCCGGCGAATTTCGTCGGCGCGCTGCGGGTTGGCGCGGATCAGGGCCTCCGTGCGTTGCTTCGCGCCCAGATGGGTGAGGAAGTAGCGCTGCTGGGTCGGTCCATGTACGGCAAGGCCTTCGCTCTCGCAGATGCGCCGCAGGCGAGGGAAGTCGACATCGGCGGTGAGATCGGCGAGTCCCGGCTCGCCCAGCGGATGCACCTGCTCCCCGGCTTTGTAGGAGCGGAGCGTTTCATCCGGCGAACGATCGTCGGGGCCATAGTCGATGAACAAGGCGCGGCCGGGATGCTGTCGGAAGCGGCTGGCCAGGCTGGTGATCAGCGTTTCCAGCGCGGGCGCGACCTCAACATGGTTGCCGACGGGAATGACGTCAGCGGGCAAGTCAGCCGGAGGGCCCACGCCGAAGGCCAGATCGCCCGCGGCGTCGAGGCCCACCTGTCGTTCGCGCCAGCCATTGCCGTCGCGCACGAACTGGCGGATCGCAAAGCAATCGAGGAACTCGTTGGCGATGATGATGGCGGGGCCGGGCGGCACGCTGGCGAGTTCGTCAAAGTGCCGGATCTGGTGGCGGGAGAGGGCGTCAGCCTGCTGCAGGCGGAGGGCGGGGCTGGCCTCCACCAACGCAATCTGAGCTGCGGCGGTGAACCCCTTCACGCTGTCAGCGGCGCGGAGAAGATCCGCCATCATCACGCCGCGCCCCGGGCCGAGTTCAACGAGCCAGAATTTTTCGGGTGAGCCGAGGCGCATCCATTCGTGCGCAGCCCAGAGACCGAGCAGTTCGCCGAAGACCTGGCTGGTTTCAGGCGCGGTGGTGAAGTCGTGGTTGAATCCGGGCCGCGTGGCGTAATAGCCGTCACGCGGATCGTGCAGGCACATGAGCATGTAGAGCGAGACCGGCATGGGTCCGTTTATGCGGATGGCCTCGATGATGCGTTGCGCGAGCGCGCTCACGCAGCCTTCGCTTCGCCGCCCGGACCGCGGTTGGCGCGCCAGATGAGGTAAGCGCCGCCGAGGATCATGGGGATCGAGAGCAGCATGCCCATCGTGAACCACTCCGGCATGATGCCTTGCGTGAAGTTATCGGGCTCGCGGAAGTTTTCCACGATGGTGCGGCTGATGGCGTAGCCGATCAGGAATATGCCCGCGACCATGCCGGGCTTGCGCAGCAGGCGGAGTTTCCAGATCGCGAACCAGCAGATCGCAAACAGCAGGGCTCCTTCGAGCGCGGCTTCGTAGAGCTGGCTGGGATGGACGAGAGGCTTGCCGTCGACAGAGCCCCATTCACGCGTCGCCCAGCTGTAGTCGGGGAAGCGCATCGCCCATGGCGCGTCGGTTGGGCGGCCGAAGAGTTCGCCGTTGATGAAGTTTGCGATGCGAACAAGAAAGATGCCGATCGGCGCTGCCGCACACGCAACGTCGCCCAGGCTGATGAACGGAATCTTGCGCAGCCAGGATGTTGCGATGACGGCGATGATCGCGCCGATCAGGCCGCCGTGGAACGACATGCCGCCCTCCCACATGCGCAGGATGAACATCGGGTCGCCGGTCAGTTTGTGGGGCTCGTAGGGGATCGTGTAAAAAAGAATGTAGCCGATACGGCCGCCCAGCAGGATGCCGATCATCGCGTAGAAAGCGAAGTCGTCGATATCCTGCTTCTTCAGGGGGCCTGCCGGCGCCTCACCCCAGAGACGAGCTGTGGAGACGATGCGGACCGCATACCACCAGCCGGCGAGCAGCCCGAAAATGTAGCCCAGGGCATACCAGCGCACCGGAAACGGCCCGAGATGGATCGGGCCGAGCTGCATATCAGGCAGCGGAATCGTGAAAGCCGCCGGATCTATGCGCGGGAAGGGGATTTCCAGGGGGATGTACATGAGGCGACGCTGTATCCCATTCCGGGGGTACTTTGAAATCCCCGGCTTGCTGGGCCATATAGATACCGGCTCCGGCGACGGGGTCTACCGCTTGGAGGCGTCATATGCAGACCCGCAACCCGATCATGGATGATATCTCGCGCATGATGCAGGGCGCCGCCGGGATGGCTCAGGCGGCCAATGATGAGGCAAAGGCGCTTTTTCGTTCGGGCTTCGAGCGGGTGGTCGCGGATATGGACCTGGTAAAGCGCGAGGAGTTCGAGGCGATGAAGACCCTCGCTCGCTCAGCGCTTGAAAAGGCAGAAGCTTTGGAGCGCCGCATTGCTGAACTGGAGGCCAAGCTCGGCGGTGGTGATGCGTCGGATAAGCGCCCCTAGAGTCGATTCTTGTCTCCAAACCCTTAACCACGTCGCCATTGTTAGACGCCCAAACGCTCTATAGCGTTTCAATCGAAGCGGGCTTTGCCCGTGATTCTGGGAGGACCAGATGTCGCAACTGAACAGCATCTCCGCCGAGTTCACCGATCGCGCCATGGATGTCGTCGAGCAGACCCTGCTTGCGGCGGACTGGGCGTGCGAACGTTCGGAAGAAGGCATGATCCACTGTGCGTCGATGACGAAGTGGGGCGAGTTCGGCGGCATGTTCGCCTGGCGCGACGAGCCTGCGTCTCTCAACTTCTCGCTGACGCTCGATCTGCGTGCGCCGAACGCGAAGCAGTCTGCGATCTCCGATCTGCTGCGCCGGATCAACGAGCGTCTGTGGCTCGGTCACTTCGATTACTGGAACGACGAGGGCGTGGCCGTGTTCCGTCACACCATTCCGATGTTCGATCGCATCGCGCCGGATCCGGGCGAGATCGCCGCCGTGCTGACGGCTGCGCTGGAAGCCGCTGACCAGTTCCTGCCCGCGTTCAACTTCGTGGTCTGGGCTGGCAAGTCCGCCGAAGAAGCTGTCGCTGCGGTCGTATTCGAAACGCACGGCGAGGCGTGAGCTCATGACCTCGGGCCTATCCACCTCCGTGGAGGGCGCGCCTCTGAAGCATGCCGTTCTCATCGGCGCCGGGCGCATGGGCTCGGCAATGGCTCGCGGCTGGGTTCAGGATCTCGGTGCGGCTGGCGTGGGGCGGCTTTCAGTCGTTGAGCGCGCGCCGACCGAAGATGTTGTCGAGGCCGCCGAAGACAAGCTGATCGTCCTCAATCCTTCGCCCGAGCCGGCGGACATTCTCGTGCTTGCGGTCAAGCCGCAAGGCTTCGCCGGCGTCGCTGATGAGTTGAAGGCGTGGGTGTCGCCTCAGACGCTGGTCGTGTCGATCATGGCCGGCGTGACAATCGCGCGGATTTCGTCAGCGCTCGGATGCGAGAAGGTCGCGCGTGCGATGCCGAATACGCCGGGCGCCATCGGCATGGGGGTGACCGCGTTCGCTCTGTCATCTGCTTGCGGCGATGCGGAGAGTGTTGCGACGGGCAAATTGCTTGAGCCGCTCGGCCTCGTGATTGGGCCGTTGAACGAAGAGCAGATGGATGCGGTGACAGCCGTATCGGGATCGGGTCCGGCCTACGTGTTCCTGCTGGTTGAGGCGCTGGCTGCCGCGGGTCGTTCGGCTGGTCTGGGCGAGGCAACCGCGAATGCCCTGGCGCGCGAGACGATTGTGGGCGCCGGAGCGTTGCTGGGCAACTCGGCAGAGTCGCCGGCCGACTTGCGCAAGGCGGTCACGTCGCCCGGCGGCACGACGGCGGCGGCGCTCGATGTGCTGATGTCTGCTGGCGGCATGCCCGACCTGATGCGCAAAGCGGTCGACGCAGCGGCGCGGCGCGGGGCTGAGCTTTCGCGCGAGGCGGAGAAGAAGGGTTAGCCCCTGCCGCTACTTGAGCTTCAATCGTCTTCGTCCTTGAGGCCCTTTGGGCGCTCAGCGTCCAGTGGCAGGCGCATCACGGCGCGCAAGCCGCCCAATTCCGACTTGCCCAGCGTGACATCGCCGCCATGGGCTCTTGCCGTGTCGCGCGCAATCGTCAGGCCGAGGCCGACGCCTGAGATGTTCTGGTTGCGCGCGGGGGCAAGGCG
>CALMWO010000033.1 GCA_937873805.1 uncultured Hyphomonadaceae bacterium | reverse complement strand
CACAGTTTGCCGATGGCGCAGAATTCGGCATGGGCGCCGAAATCGGCATTGCCACTGGCCGTCTTCACGCGCGGGGACCTGTCGGCGCAGAACAGCTGACGATCTTCAAATACGTTGTGCGCGGCAGCGGGCAGACGCGTCCCTGATCGTCAGTGAAGTCATCATTTGATACACTCGGGTATATTCTCGCGTCGTCGCGCGAGATGTTTCCAAAACATTGAAGCTGACTCGCGCGCGAAATAATTCAGCTCCGTGGAGGCATTGTAATGTGGTCGCCACATTCCCGCCTCAACCCAACAGCGAAGTGACCCTGGGTGTGATGGTACGGGGTCAGGCATAAGCAGCTGAAGGGCTCGCTGTGGAAGAACCTCTGGACCAAGCGGCGGGTTTCCCGTCGACGGATGCCGCTGCCAATGGCGGCTCTTTTTTTGGCGTTCCATGGTGGGCGGCGCTGATAGCGCTTGTCCTCTTCATGTGGATGGCGCGCGAACCGATGCGCCGCGTGCTCTGGCAGGTGTTCTTCATCACCGGACGCATGTTCGGCCGGTGGGGCATCTGGCTTCATGAGCACGGCAAGAACGCCCGCTCCAACTGCAACGAGAAGATTGCCTCGCACCGTGCGGACGAACTTCAGGAACGCATGCTGATGCTGGAAGATCGCATCGGCCATCGCGCCGAGCGTCTGCCCAAGGAAACCGGCCCGATCATCGCGCGCCTCGACAAGAGCACGCATTCTCTCGCCAGCACGGCGACGGCCCTCGCCGATATCAATGTGGAAGACGCCGCAGAGCGCGCTTTCCGCGCCGCGATGCCGTCGATCGAAGGCGGTCGCAACCTCTCCAAGCTCGAACGCACCATCGCGCAGCAAACCTCGAAGGCGATGGCCGAACGCTTGACGCCAATCCGCCCCGCTCTCACCGCCCTCAAGACCGAAGGCCCGCGCCTGCGCGAGGTCGCCGACAAGCTCACGAAAACCCAGCAGGAATTCGACAAGCACGCCGACGACGTCAACAAGTCCTTCGTCGAGTTCGAGCAGATCGTGAAGTCGGAAGACCGCACGGCCGTCGCAGCAAAAGCCTCGATCTTCGTGCCGTGGCTGATCGCCGTTCTCATCACGACGATCGCGCTGGCGGGCGTGTTCCTGAACTTCTTCCTGATCGAACGCCCGATGTCGGAAATCGTCGGCGAAGGCGCCCGCATCGGCGGTGTCGGCCTGCCGGCTGTCGCCGCCATCGTCGTGATCTTCCTCGAATTCGTCGCGGGCGTGATCTTGATGGACGCGGCGGGCTTCACCAAGCTCATCCCCGCCTTCCACGCGATGACGCAGTCGAGCCGGCGGATCATGTTCTTCGTCGCCTTCGGCTTTCTTACCGCCTTCTCGGTGCTCGAGATCACGCTCTCCATCGTGCGCGAAGAGATCATCGAACAGCAGCAGGAAACCCGCGACATCGCCAACCGCGCGCTCCTCGCCCCGCCCCCCTCGCCGGACGCAGCGGCGCCCGATGCAACCGCGCCAGCCGAGGAAGGCGCAGCTTCTACCAACGAACGCCCCAACGTGTTCGGCCTTCAGCTCTCGACGTTCGCGCAGGTCATCCTCGCGGCGATCATCCCCTGGCTGCTCGCCGCCGCTGCCCTGCCGCTCGAAGCCATCGTGCGAAACTCTGTCTTCATGGTCTCGATCGCCGGCAGCTACCTGATGCTGTTCGGCGCCTTCCTCTTCAAGACGCTGGCCGTGCTGTTCAAGAACATCGGCCTCTTCGTCCTGTCGATCTACGACCTCATCATCTTCGCGCCCCTGTGGATCGAGCGCCGCGTCAAAGGCGTCACGCGCAACAAGAGCGGCGGTCGGAAAGACGACGGCGGCGATGGCGACGAAGACACGCTGTTCCTTGAGAAGAAATCGTCAAAGTCCGAACAACCGCCCAAGCGCGACCGCGATCGCGACAAATCCAAGGAACGGGAGCTGCAGCAGGCATGATCGCCAAATCTCTGTTGGGTGCTGCCAGCAAAGCGGCTGTGTGCGCGATTGCCATCGCCGCCCTCTCCGCCTGCGGCCTCGTGACCTCGACCAGCCGCTCTGTCTTCTTCGTCTTCGACGTCTCCGGCACCTATGTGAAAGCCGTGCCGGACGCCGCGAAGCTCGCCAACATCACGGTGGCCGACATGCTGCCGGGCGACTACATCGCCGCCAGCCAGATCAGCGCCTGCTCGTTCTCGGAAAAGGAAATCTTCCTCAACCGCCAGCTGCCACAGACGCCCAGCCTCGCCGCCGAAGCCAAGCGCGAGGTTTTTGGCTCCTTCAACGACTACGCCGCCCACGTGAAGTCCGCGAAGTTCACCGACATCCGCGGCGCCATCGCGCAGGCCGCCTTCGAACTGAAGCAGCGCCCCGAAGAAGCCCGCTTCATCGTGCTCTTCTCCGACATGCTGGAAGACTACGGCAAGACGTGCGACACCTCCGAAATCCCGCTGAATCTCGAAGGCATCCACGTGATCGCAGCCAACGTCATCAAGACCAATCCGGCCGACCCGGAGAAATACTTCGAGACCCTGAAACAGTGGGAAGCCACCGTCGTCGCCGCAGGCGGCCAGTGGTCGCTGGTCTCCTCGCCCGACCAGCTGCCCAAGCTCGTCACGGGGAGCTGAACCATGAGACGCGCCATCGCTCTCGTCCTGCTGACGGGCCCCATGCTTGTCGGCGCCGCCTGCTCGAAGCAGACCGAGCTCGCCTCCAACGCCAACGGCAAGGG
>CALMWO010000032.1 GCA_937873805.1 uncultured Hyphomonadaceae bacterium | reverse complement strand
AGACAAGTGCCATGACTGCAACCTTCTACCTCGGCATTGACGGCGGCGGAACACGCTGCCGCGCCCGACTGGAAACAGCGGATGGCAAGGTATTGGGCCGAGGTCTTGCAGGCCCCGCGAGCATGCGGTTTGGCATCGAGGCCGCGACGGGCTCGATCATGGCGGCGACACGGCAAGCGCTGAGCGAAGCGGGGCTCGGCGAGGACGTGCTCGGACATGTGTGCGCCGGCATCGGCCTGGCAGGCACGGGGCAACTCGGGGCGCGGCAGGCGCTTGAGTCGTGGCAGCATCCGTTCGCGAAAGCCTGGTTCGAGGGCGATGGTTATGTTGCGTGGCTGGGCGCATTCGGCGGCGACGAGGGCGGCATCGTTGTGTGCGGCACGGGCAGCATCGGCATCACCTACAAGGGCAAGACCATACGGGTTGGCGGATACGGCTTTCCGGTATCCGATGAAGGCAGCGGCGCGCATATCGGACTCAACGCTATCCGCTATGCCCTGCGCACGCTCGACGGACGGGCGAAGTCGACGGAGTTTGCGAAGGAGATCCTGGACAGGTTTTCGTCTGACCCCGCCGTCGTCATCCGATGGTCGGAAACGGCGAGCGCGACGGACTATGCCGTGTTTGCCTCGATCGTCATCAAACATGCGGCAGCTGGAGAGCCGGCTGCAACCAACCTGCTTCGCGACGCTGCGGTTCATATTGCCGGGCTGGTGGAGGCGGTGCTGGAGCGCGGGGCGCCGCGGGTCGCCCTTGTCGGCGGGCTGGTTGAGTTCCTGAAGCCCTTTATTCCGGCGGCGACCGCTGCCCGTCTTACGGAGCCGGAGGCGGATGCGATGGCGGGCGGCATTCTGCTGGCCAAGCAAAGGGTCGCGTCCGGCAGTTAACCCTATCTGCGGATAGGTGACTGGTTTTTGCCCGTGCAGCTTCGGTTTGCGCCCAAAATGCATCCAGCCCCGTCAGAGCACCAAGGTAGCTGACGACAAGCGCCCGAAAATCGCGCTCTATGTGCGCAGCAAGCGGGCGTTCGAGGCACAATGTCTATCAAGGCGAGTATCTATCACCTGACGCATTACAAGTACGACCGCCCGGTCGTGCTTGGACCGCAGGTCATACGGCTGCGCCCTGCCCCGCATTCGCGGACGCGGGTGATCTCGCACTCGTTGAAGGTGACGCCGGACAAGCATTTCGTGAACTACCAGCAGGATCCCTATGGCAACTGGCTGGCGCGATATGTCTTCCCGGAGCCGGTGCGCGAGCTGAAGATCGAGGTCGATCTGATCGCGGACATGACGGTCTACAATCCGTTCGACTTCTTTGTGGAGGAGTCTGCCGAGACCTGGCCGTTCGAATATCCGCCGGAGATTGCAGACGATCTTGCGATCTATCGAACAACAGAACCGATGGGACCGCATCTCAAGAAATTCCTCGCCACCATTCCGAAGGATCGGCTGCGGACGGTGGACTTCATCGTGATGCTGAACTCGGCCGTGTCGCGCGCGGTTGATTATGTGATCCGCATGGAGCCGGGTGTGCAGACGCCCGAGGAGACGTTCGAGAGCGGCAAGGGTTCTTGCCGGGATTCGAGCTGGTTGCTGGTGCAGGCGGCGCGGCATCTGGGCATCGCGGCGCGGTTCGTGTCGGGCTACCTGATCCAATTGAAGCCGGACCTCATTGCGCTCGATGGACCGGTAGGCACGAGCGTCGATTTCACCGACCTGCACGCCTGGTGCGAGGTCTATCTGCCGGGCGCGGGTTGGGTCGGGCTTGATCCAACGTCGGGACTGCTGACGGGCGAGAGCCATATTCCACTCTCGGCGACGCCGCACTATCGCAACGCAGCGCCGATCTCCGGTGGGCTGACGGGCAATCCCGAGGTCGAGTTCGCATTCGACATGAAGGTGACGCGCGTTGCAGAGCACCCGCGCATCACCAAGCCGTTCTCTGACGAGAGCTGGGCGGCACTCGATGCGCTGGGCGAGAAGGTCGACGCAGCACTGAAGGCTGGTGATGTGCGGCTGACGATGGGCGGCGAGCCGACCTTCGTGTCGATCGACGATTTCGAGTCGGATGAGTGGAACACCGGCGCCGACGGGACGACCAAGCGCAAGCTGGCAGACAAGCTGATCCAGCGTTTGCGCGATCGCTTCGCGCCGGGTGGGTTCCTGCACTACGGACAGGGTAAGTGGTATCCGGGCGAGACGCTGCCGCGCTGGACCTATTCGCTCTACTGGCGGCGCGATGGGAAGCCGATCTGGCACGACCCGGACCTGGTCGCTGGCGAGAATGGCGCTGGCAAGGCCACGAAGGAACAGGCTGAAGAACTGCTCCAGACGATGGCGGAAGAGCTGGGCGTCGGCGCGGAGATGGTGATCCCGGCCTATGAAGACCCGGCGAACTGGATCCTGAAGGAAGGTAACCTGCCGGAGAATGTGACGCCGGAAGATTCCAAGCTGAAGGACCCGGAGGAGCGCACGCGGATCGCGCGCGTGTTCGGGCGCGGCCTGACGGAACCGACTGGCTTCGTACTGCCGATCCAGCGGTGGCAATCGAAAGCATCGACGAAGAAGAAGGTTGGCAAGGGAACGCCGAAGAAAGCGCAGACGACACCGGGGCAAATCGCAACGGGACGCGCGGCGCCGCAACGGTGGAAGTCCGAGAGATGGCACCTGCGGCGCGGGTACATGTTCCTCGCGCCGGGAGACAGTCCGGTTGGCTATCGCCTGCCGCTGGATTCACTGCCTTGGGTTCCGCCAGCGGTTTATCCGCATGTGATCCCGGCTGATCCAGCCGAA
>CALMWO010000031.1 GCA_937873805.1 uncultured Hyphomonadaceae bacterium | reverse complement strand
GAGGGCGCGGTTCGCGTTGAGCCACCGGACGGCGGGCAAGGCGGTGGCGGCGGCGCTGGAGGCCGTGGCGCTGGCTTATGAGAGCTAGGCGGCGCTCGCGACGCTGCGGATACGGGCGATCATCGAGGCGAGGCCGTTGGAGCGCTGGGGCGTCAGCGCGTCGGCGATGCCGATCTCCTTGAAGAAGGCAGGCGCATCGAAGGCGAGAATGTCTGCCGGTTGCTGGTCGGAGAAGAGGTGGACGATGACAGCGACGAGGCCGGCGACGATGGCGGCGTCCGACGCACCGCGCAGGTGGATCGCATTGGGCGTCGCGGAGGCTTCGGGCACGAGCCAGACCTGGCTGGTGCAGCCACGGACCTTGTAGGCCTCGGTGTATTCATCCGGCTTCAGCGCAGGCAGCGCCTTGCCGAGATCGATGAGATGCGTGAAGCGCGCTTCCCAGTCGCCGAGGAAGGCAAAGTCTTCGCGCAACTGCTCGGCCTGTTGAGAAACGGTCATGCGGCGTGACATGGCGCGGCAGAGGCGCGGACGCAAGTGTAGGCGTGCGCGTGCGACGAAGCGAGCCGGAGCAGGGCTTGGGGTGGGGGCTCCGGCTCGCCTGTCACGGGGCGGTGCGTCTCAAACACGCCCTGAGCTTCGAGGCGCGCGAGGTTCGCTAGTTGTTGGACGCGATCATGAACGGTTGCGAGCGGCGGTGGACCGCTGCGACGTCGACGCGCTGGATTTTGTCGATCACGGCGTTGAGCAGGCTGGCCTTGCAGGTGCGGATGGCGCGCGGCGTCTTGAAGGCGATGGGGCCAGGCGTGTGGCAGGCGCGTTCGGCGGTCCGGTTGAGGCGTTTGTAGATGACCTCCGCGGGCGCTGTGCGGTCGTAGCTGAAGGCGACCTGGACGGTCCTGGAGTGGCGTTCGGCCGATGCGGACGGCGCGACGAATGCCGTCGCCGCAATCAGAATGAGGGCCGGGATGAGTTTCTGCGTATTCATGGGGAGGTCTTCTTTTCTTGTGTTGCCGCCCGTCTTTGTGCGGGCTGAAGCAAGACGTGCAGCATCTTGCGTGCGGATGCATGCGAGCATCCCGCGCGGTGGTCATGACTTAAACTCATGATCGGGGAGCTTGCAGAAGCAGAGGTGACTACCGGGGGTGCGTGCGCCGGAAATCAGCCGCTGACCTGCCCGGATTCCACCATCAGTTGAGGTGCGCGAGCGACGTGCGCAGCCAGTCGATGACAGCCTGTACATGCGGACGACGCGCCGAGGCGGTCGTGTGCGCGATGTGGAAGGTGTGGTCGATCTCGAGAGGCTTGTCGTTGAATTGCACGAGTTCGCCAGAGTCGAGCTGGTCCTGCACGAGCAGGCGCGGCAGGAGGGCGATGCCCTGGCCGGTGACCAGTGCTTTGATGCAGACAAGAAAATCTTCGATCACGTAGGCGGGCTGGGTGGCGGTGATGTCGACATCCGCGACGCGGGACCAGTCGCGCCATTCATTGTAGCCGGCGGTCTGGATGCGGCGCGCATTTGCGAGGAGGCGATCGAGATCGCCGCCGGACGCTTCCAGAACGCTGGGCGCGCAGACGGGCATCAGCATGCCTTTGACGAGCTGGTTCGACACGAGGCCTTCATACTGGCCGAGTCCGTAGCGGATGCCGATGTCAGCTTCCTCGCGTGTGAGATCGACAAGGCGGACGGAGGTGATGAACTCAATCTCGATATCGGGGCATTTTTCGCGGAAATCGGGCAGGCGGGGCACCAGAAACTGCGCGGCGAAGGACGCCAGCGTGGCGATGCGGCAGATGCTCGAGCGAGGCGGTTTGCGGTGGTAGTGGGAAAATGCGTCCGCCATCATTGCGAAGGCAGGACGCAGCGCCTCCATCAGGGTGTAGCCCTCCTGCGTCAGCGACAGGCCGGTGGGCGAGCGCTGGAAGACCTGCGCGCCGATGAAATCCTCAAGTGAAATCACATGCTTGGAAATGGCGCCCTGCGTGACGCCGAGCTCCTCCGCAGCGCGGGAGAAGCTGAGATGGCGCGAGGCGGCCACGAACGCGCGCACCGCATTCAGGGGAGGAAGGGGTCTCGACATCGCGGTCGTGACTAGCACGACTCGCAGCGTCTTGCATGATCCGAAACGGCGTGGGGCCGGAAGCCACTCTCTCTTCCCGAAACCGGGGTGGAGTGTGCGTCCGGCCCCTAACCGAGCCATTGTCGTCCCAAGGGTCGGCTATTCCTGCCCTAGCCGCGCGCTGCGTCGGCGTGGATGGTCGCGAGATCCGTGCGGTTCACGCGCTGCAGAACTCTCCTGAGGAGGTCGGCGGAGCATTTCGCGTCCAGCCGGCGGAGGCTGACTGGGCGCGGGCCCGGCGTGCGGCAGGCGCGTTCCGCCGTTGCGCGGAAGTCCGCGTAGATCTGCGCCACGGGAGCGTTGGCCTTGTAGATGAAACGCGCCGTGACGGTCCTGGGGCTTGTCGATTCTGCGACCGATTTCGGCGCAGCGATGCCAGCCGACAGCATCAGGATGGCGAGGGGCATGGCGTACAGTTTGAGATTGGGCGTAAACATGGGGAGGTCCTCTTGTGTCCGGCCCGTCTTGATTGCGGGCCTGCTGTGTAGATGAGGCGCCTCGCCGCAGATTGAAATCGAGAAGGCCGCCCGAGGCCCATGAGGAAAAGTCATGGGATCGAAGCCGGCGCGAATCCTTGAACCGGCGCACGCATGCACGGGCACAACGCGGCTTGCAGATTACAGCTTGGACATCAGCCTGCGGCTTCGGATTTCAGCCAGGCGATGACTTCGGGCACCAGCGGGCGGCGATGCGCGTTGGGTGCGTGGACGATGTGGAAATTGTAGTCCGTCTTCACGCGGCCTTGCGAGAACGTCACCAACTCGCCCTTGCGGATGCGGTCGCGTACGAGGATTTCAGGAAGCAGGCCGAGGCCCTGATGTGCGAGCACCGCCATCAGCGCCACCTGGAACTCCTCGATCACCATGCTTGGCGGGGCTGATGCGAGATCGAACTTCTCGACCTCGGCCCAGTCGCGCCACTCATTGTAGGCCGAGCACTGGATGCGCCGCGCCGATGCGATGAGGGAGGCGAGCGTGTTGCCGCCCTTCGCGAGAACATCGGGCGTGCAGACGGCGAGGAGGGCTGCTTCGGACATGGGTGTGGAGATGACGCCGTCATACTGGCCGCCACCATAGCGCACGGCGATGTCGTATTCCTCGCGGTTGAGATCGACGAGGCGGATGGTCGTGAGGAATTCGAGATCCACGCCGGGGAAGCGGTCGCGGAACATGTTGAGCCGCGGCACGAGAAACTGCGAGGCGAAGGACGCGGTGGTGGAAATGCGGATGATGTTCGAGCGTGGTGCGCGGCGGGAATAACGCGCGAAAGCTTCCGACAGGGTCGTGAACGCGGGCTCGATGGCTTCCTTCAGCGAGCCGCCCTCGTTGGTGAGGCGCAGGCCGCCGGGCTCGCGATGGAAGAGCTGGACCCCGATGAAATCCTCTAGGGCGATGACTTGTTTGGAGATGGCGCCCTGCGTGACGCCAAGTTCATCTGCAGCGCGCGACAGGTTGAGGTGGCGCGAGGCCGCCTCGAAGGCGCGGACAGCGTTCAGAGGCGGAAGCGGCTTCACCATGGGAACAACATAGGGAACCGCTGCTGCCAGGTCATGTCAGCAGGCGGGTGAGTTTTTTCGAAAGGTCTGTGAGTTTTCTAAAAACGAAAACGCCCCGGCTTTTGGCCGGGGCGCGTCGAATTCGGAGCGTTGCGATTGTTACTTCGCGATTTCCGAGAAGCAGCCGCCCATCGAACGGACATCTTCGCCCGGCAGTTTCAGGCCGTGGCGCGCGAGGCAGAAGGTGAGGTCGGAGCGGACGTGGGCGGCCGACACGCAGCTGAAGAGCTGCATCTGGGCTTCCTCGAGGCAGGCGACCGACATGGAGTCCTTCATCGCAGCTTTCACGTCATCCGTGTTGGTCTTGTCGGCTTCGATCGCGTGGAAGGCGGCGAGCGTGACCATGCGGCCGGCCGTGCCGTTGTATTTCGGGTCGACCTTGAGCGAGGCGGACGCTGCGGAGACGGGCGACAGGGCCGAGAAGGCGTTGCCCGGAGCGCTGGCTGCGAACACCGACACCTTGTCCCAGACGGAACCGGCGTTGGAGGGCGAGGCGGCGACGCTGGCAAGCATGGCATTCAGGTCGGGACCCGAAAACACTTTCTCTGCGGCGGCGGTAACCGGACGCGAGGCTTTGGCCGCGACCGACAGGGTTTTCACGCTGCCATTGGCGTCTTTGACCTTGGATTTGCCCCAGGTGACGTTTTGCAGCTTGTAGGACTGTTCCTTGACGAAGGCGCCGGCGCTGGAGATGCGGCCGGAGTCTTTCGAGTTGACCGCGAGAGCGGACTGGAGGGCAGCCTCGCCGCCTTTCAGCGTGCGGGCGTAGCCGATATCGTTGCGCATGCCGGTCATCACGCGTTCGCGGCCGTAATAGCCGTCGATGTCGCGGACCGCGTCGATGAATTCCTTGTTCTGGGCCGCGAGAATGGCCGAGTAGGAAATCCAGCCGGACGAGAGCTGGTTCGGGTTCGGGGCGCCAAAAGTGTTAAGGGCCTTGTCCAGCTCGGCGGCGCTGCCGAGTTCCTTGGACATGATGGTCGAGACTTCACCCTGGTATTCACCATAAGCGGCAGCCGACGTAGGCAGCATTCGCTTGTCGGGGGTCGGACTTGCTGGCGCCTGACTCATGGCAACCGGGGTTACAATGGCTGCCAGGGCAAGAGCGACGGCGCAGAACTTGAGTTCGGAACGCATGGGAACCTCCGACTGGATCAGGGTGGTCGTAAGGGGGACTGTCTGAACCTTATCAGACGCGGCCCGCAATGTGCTTGCAAATGCAGACTGCGGGGTGAGTCATTTACACGCGGTTAGGATGCGCGATGCAACTGCGGCCTTCAAGTAAGCGACTGCGGAACGATCGTCTGAAATGACGGGTCCGCGCGCCATATGGTTGGGACTTGCGACGCTGGCGGGAGCCTGGGGCGTCTTTCTTGGCGTGCCAATCTGGGCCAGCACGGTCATCTTTACCTGCGCTATTCTGCCACCCCTCGTTGGAACATTCATGCGTGGTTCCACAACCGACGCAAGAATTGCCGAAATTGAATCGGGTCTCTGGATCGCCTTCGCGACACTTGGTGCGACGAGCACGGGCGGCGCGACCGCGATGGTTGTCCTGTACGCGGTTGCCGTAGCGGTGGCCTGGAGGTCCGGCAGCGCAAGGCTGACGAAAGAGATCGCGGGTTTCGCTTTGGTCGGGCTGCTGTTCGCGATCGTTGCAAATTCGGGTGTATCCTGGCTTCACGAGTATGACGCGGCCGTAATCGCCATGGGTTATGGGATCGCCGGCGTTGTGATGGTCGGCGTGATTGCCGTGACGACTGCGTCGATCCAGCCAAAGCGCCAGCCGGCCGTCTTCGCAAAGATACGAACTGTCGGGCCGACAGGTCCTGACCCCGTGACGATGTCGAAGCTCAAGCAGATGGAAACCCGGCTGCATGAAGCGACCGCTGCGGCGGAAGCAGCCCAAGCCGAAGCACAGACGGTGAAGGAGCAACTTGAGGCGCGCACGACATTCTTCGCGCAGACCAGCCACGAGCTGCGCACGCCGCTGAATGCCATCGTGGGCTTTGCAGACATGATGCGTAACGCCGTGTTTGGCCCGCTGTCGGACCGCTATCAGGAATACGCCACGTTGATTCACGAGGGCGGTCAGAACCTCACGCTTATTGTCGACGACGTGCTCGACCTCGCCCGGCTTGAGGCCGGACGTTATGAAATCTACGCGGATATCCAGAGCCTGACGGATCTTGCCGCCGAGGCTGTCCACTTCATGCGGGATGAAGCGACCCGCAAAGGGATCGATCTGGAGCTGACCGGGCCGGATGATGTCGAGGCGTTTGCCGATTCCAAGGCCGTCCGACAGATCGCGCTGAACCTTATCTCTAATGCGCTGAAATTCACGCCGGCCGGTGGGCGGGTGGAAGTTGCGGCGCTGGACGCACCGGGCGGCGCGCTGCTCGCCGTGTCGGATACGGGCGTTGGAATCAGTCCCGAAGAGCTGACCCGGCTGTCGCGCGCCTTTGAACAGGGCGATGCGGGGAAACGCCAGAAAGGCGCGGGGCTGGGCCTTTCGGTGGTTCGGGCATTCGCGGAACTTCACGGAGGACGGCTCGATATCGAAAGCCGTCAGGGCGGCGGTTCCACGATCGCGGTCTTCTTCCCGGCTGAAAAAGCGGGAAGCTAGGGCGTCGGTTTGGCGGCAGTCGCGCGGGGCGCGACCGTATGCGCAAGGCGCGCACCTAACCGGGGATGTGTGATTGCACGTTGCCGCACCATCTCCACAAGCTCTACGCGAACTGTTATCACGGGGTGTTGCGGGGGCGGCCCGGAGGGGCGGCCATGACGGATGTCTATATCGCGTACGCGCGCGAGGACCGCGAAAGCGTTCGGACTCTGAGCGAAATGCTCAGATTCGAAGGCTGGGACGTTTGGATGGATCCATCCGAGCCCTCGTCGAGCAACAGCGCGGCTGTCGATCTGAAGCTCGGTTCGGCCGGGGCGATTCTCGTTGTCTGGTCCGGCTACTCGCGCGGATCGGAGTACGTTCGTTCCGAGGCCGCAACTGGTCTCTACAAGAACAAGCTGATCCAGGTTCGCATTGATGGCGCGTCGCCACCGCGTCCGTTCGATCAGGTTGAAGTGCTGGATATCGGGCGCTGGTCGGGCGAGCGCGACGATCCCAGCTGGCGCAAGATCATGGCGGCGGTTCGCCTTTATGCTGGCATGCCGGGAAGCGCGCGGCCGCAGGTGACGCGCCGGGCGTCGTCGCCGCCCGCCTATCTTGAGCCGAGGCGGTCGGTGGCGTGGACGCCGTTGATTGCTGCGGGCGTGCTTATTCTGGGGGGCGCGGGTGTCTGGCTGGGCGATCCGTTCGGCTGGCGTACGGAAGGCGTGGCCGTAGCTGACGTTGACGGTCTGACATCGGGCGATGCGGCGCCGGTCAGCGATGCAGCAGTCGCGATGACGGGCGGTGTGTTTGAGGACACCGAGGAATCGGCTGCGAACTGGACGCGGGTCAACCGCGACGACACCGATGCGCTGCGCGATTACATTTCGGAGTTTCCGCGCGCGAGCAATGCGGAGATCGCGCGCTCGCTGCTGCGCGTGATGGATGCGCAGGCCTGGGTTCATGCCGTGACAGCGGACAATGAAGGCGCGTACGAGGCTTACCTGAAGCAGTTTCCGGCGGGAGGTTCGGCGCCCGGCGCGATGGCGGCGGGGGCGCGCGACAGGCTGGTGTCGCTGAGCGTCGAGCGCACACAGGCGATACAGGATATTCAGCGCGGGCTGACCAGCCTTGATCTCTACAGCGGCGAGATCGACGGCAAGGGTGGCGATGGAACGGCGCGCGCT
>CALMWO010000030.1 GCA_937873805.1 uncultured Hyphomonadaceae bacterium | reverse complement strand
GTCTATACGGATCGTCACCCGAAGATCGGCAATGGCGTGCTGCTGGGCGCGGGATCAAAGGTGCTGGGCAATATCAGGATCGGCGACGAGGCGCGCGTCGGGTCTGGCTCGGTGGTGCTGAGCGATGTGCCTGCGCGTTGCTCGGTGGCGGGTGTGCCGGCCAAGCCTGTGGGTGGCGCTTGTATGAAGCCTGCGCAGACGATGGACCAGAAATTTGACATGGGCCTTTAGCCCGTCTGAGCTTGTGACGAACGCCGCTTCCCAATGACAGTGCTGCAAGCAGTTTTTCCTTGCGCGGCCGCAGCCTGATGTCTCTACTCCCCGCTCTGCCATGCGAATGTTGCATGAAACGGGGGAGCAGATGGTTTGGGGCCGGATAGCCGGATGCCTGACGGCGTATGCCGTGATGGCGGCGCCTGCGCTGGCGCAGCACGACATACCTGTCACATTCGAAACGACGCCTTGCCCAGAGCGGATTGCGCAAGGCGAGAAGGTCGAGTGCGGGGTGCTGAGCGTTCCCGAGAACCGGGGAATGCTGTCGGACCGGATGGTGAAGCTTCCGGTGACGATCTTCCGCAGCCGGTCGGCGACGCCTGCGGCTGATCCGGTGGTGTTTCTTGCGGGCGGCCCAGGCTTGTCCAATCAGGGGCCGCGCTCGGGCGCGTCTGATCCGTTTCTCGACGAGCGGGACAGGATTTATCTGGAGCCGCGCGGCGCACGGTTTTCCTCACCCCGGCTGGAGTGTCCTGAATTTGCCGACGCAAAGCTCGAGATCGCTGTTGGGCGCACGGCGTGGGTCGCGCAGGAGAACGCGCAGGTAAGCGCGGCGCGGACTTGCCGGGCGCGGTTGATGGCCGAGGGCGTCGATCTTTCCGGCTATGTTTCGACCGAAGCGGCTGACGATATCGAGGATCTGCGCGCAACGCTCGGCCTTGGGCAGATCAACCTCTACGGGCTTTCATATGGCACGCGGCTGGCGCTGACGGTGGTGCGGCGGCACCCGGAGGCGGTACGCAGCGTGATCCTGGATTCGGTATTGCCGCCGGAAGCTGCATTCGACGAGACGGCGTCGAACAATATCCTGCGGACGTTGAACATGGTGTTCGATGGCTGCGCTGTCGATGCGGCGTGCGCGGCGGCCTATCCTGATCTACGCGCGAAGTTTGCCTCGCTGATTGCCGAGGCGGATCGCAAGCCGCTGGCGGTAGGCGCGCGTGATGCGTATGGGCGGCCGGTGATCGTGCGTGGCGCGCAGGTCGCCAATGCTTTCTATGAAGCGCTGCACGACGTGAAGCGGCTTGGCGACATGCCGCGCCTGATTGCCGATGTTGCGGGCGGTCGTCACGACCTGCTGGCGCCGATGTTCGATGGAATGACTGGGGCAGGCTTCGCATGGGGCCTGCGTTTGTCGACATGGTGCGCGGAGGAGATGCCGTTCGAGAATGTCGGACGCATGACGGGGCAGGTAAGCCCTGCGCTTGGGCTTGGCGGCGTGGACGAACGCACCGCGACGCCTGATGTCTGCCGCACATGGAATGTGCCCACGGCAGCAGCTGAAGAGAATACGGCTGTGCGCGCAGACATGCCGGTGCTGATCTATTCAGGCGCGTTCGACCCGGACACGCCGACCGACTGGGCGCGGGGCCAGCTCGACAATCTGCCGAATGCGCGGCTGGTCATCATGCCGGGCGAAAGCCATGGCGCATCGTTCAGCGCGTGCGCGACCAGCATATCGGTGGCGTTCCTGCGTGACCCGAAGGCGCCGCTCGACATGGATTGCGTGACCCGAACGCCGGGGCCGGATTTCGGAGCGAGCGCCGGTCCGCGTCGCTAGCAGTCGCAATCCGGGTCGTAATCGTCGTCGCCGCTCGGGCTGTCATAGGTGCTGTCGTAATCTTCCCAGAACTCGTCATCCAGGATGCAACCGGAGCACAGGGTGAGAGCCGCGATCGCGGCGAGGATAGCGCGTTTCATGAGATGCAGGTCCTGGCGGTCAGTGCGCGGGGTGAGCGGGCGTGGGCTGGGCAGGCGACGCGAAATTGGTTTCGGGCTCGTCTTCGATGAAGCCGATATCGAGTAGCTCGCAACCTGAGCAAAAGGTGATGGCCACCACGGCGGCAAGAATCGCCCGTTTCATGCAAATCAGCTCCAGCCCCACCCGATCTCTGCTTAGCACTGCGGTGAGCGGGCGCTAGCGGCCGGTCAGGGCCGGCTGCATCTCCTGGGTTGGAGCTGGTTTTGCGCCGCTGGCCGCCATGCACATGTCGTCATACCAGCAGTCGAGATCTTCCTTGGTCAGCAGGCAGCCCGAGCAAACCACGACGGCGGCAAGACACGCAGCAACGATTCTGAACATGGATAAGTCCCCATAACTGGGGAGAAAAGACCGGAATCATGGCGGCGAGGCAAGATTCCGGCAGCGCATTTCTTCGGACAGGAAGCCTGTTGGCGGCTTTTTGGCAGGGTTGGCGCCGGAGCGAGGGGCGGCTAAGTCTCCGCCGGCAAACCTAGGAGCCTCCCGATGAACCCGGAAACCGTGAAGCGCGTCGAAGCGTATCTCAAGCGCTCGCTGAACCCCGGCATCACGCTGGCTGCCCGCCCGCGCGTGAATGACAGCGTTGAAGTGCTGATCGGTGGCGAGCATGTCGGACTCGTCTACCTGATCGAGGACGAAGGCGAGACGAGCTACCAGCTCGAAATCACCATCCTTCAGGAAGACCTGGAAGGCTGATCCGGCTGCGCCGGCAAGGGGGGCCGACATGGCGAGTGGCATGACGTTCGGCTTTGTCGGCACAGGCATCGCGGCCTTTGCACTGGTCGTCCTGACCGGACCTTTGGGCGTTGGCCTGATGGCCGCGTTCACGATCGGTGCGCGGGCGGGGTAACCCCTCCCTATCACTTCCCTGACGACATGATTGTGAGCGACCCCGAGCGGGTCTAGCCTGACGGCGTCAAGAAAAAGACGTTGGAGGGAATACCCATGCTGCGCACACTGATCGGAGTCTCGGCTTTAGCCATTTCGCTGGCGGCATGTTCGCCTCAGGCGGCTGCGCCTGTGGAGCCAGCCGCCGCGGCGCCGGAGACGGCGAAGATGCCGGTCGAGCTGGAAGACAAGTACGCGACCAGCGATGACGGCACCAAGATCCACTACGTGGCGAGCGGGCAGGGTCCGCTGATCGTGATGGTTCACGGCTTCCCGGATTATTCGGGCTCGTGGGACCA